>CAMZJG010000023.1 GCA_947307505.1 uncultured Clostridia bacterium
GTCTCTGCCTCTGCGACGCGGTGGAGATCATGGAGGGCAACGGCCCCACCATGGGTACGCCCCGCCATCTCGGACTGATGCTGGCCTGCCGGGACCCCTACCGGCTGGACCGGCTGTGCGCCGCCCTGCTGGGGGTGAAGGAGGGGGAGATCCCCTATCTGGAAGCGGCGAAACGCCGCGGCCTGCTGGCGGCGGAGGAGCCGGAGATCCCGGAGATGGCCGCGCCCTATGCCCTGAGGGACTTCCAGCGTTCCGGGGCGACGGCTTCCTGGTTTGCCCGATCCGAGGACGACCGGGGACTGCGGAAGCTCGCCAAGCGCGGCATGTACGTCCTGCTTCGTTCCCGCCCAACGCCGGGGCGGGACTGCGTCGGCTGCGGAAAATGCGCTCGGGACTGTCCCGCCTCCGCCATCGTCATCCGGGGAGGCCGGGCCAGGATCCGCCGGAGTGCCTGTATCCGCTGCTTCTGCTGTCAGGAGTTCTGCCCCACGGGAGCCATGAAAGTTCGGCGTTCCCTGGCGGCGAAGCTCACCGGACGGTGAGGCGCCCGGAAGGATATTGTCTCACTGGATCAAAAGAACACCCGCCCTGCCGGACGGGTGTTCTGGTACTCATGAAACGAATGATTCAGCAAGAAACGGTCATTTTACAAAGTCGTCGTAGAATTCTGCATAGACTTCCGGAAGGATGGCGGCCAGGTTCGTGAACTCCTTGATGTTGTGGTGCAGGAGCGCCTTGACCGGGGCCAGGGTCGGGAACTTCATGCCGTCAGGCAGAGCCTTGACCATTTTTCCGTTTTCGCACTTGTACCCGAAGAAGAAACGGGTGCGCAGCTCGCAGCCGTTGGCGGTGGGACGGAAGAAGTGGACCATGTTGCCTGCGGCAGAGCAGACGATGGTGCCGTCGAACTTTGCCAGCTTTTCTTTGCTGAAGCCGATGTCCGCGGGATTGCAGAACTTGATCTTCAGGGGCTGCTTGCCCATGTTGCAGTCTTCTTCGATATCGTGGGTGGTGTTCCACAGCCGCTCTCTCAGGGAGAGAGATTTGTCAAGGGCGATCTCCGGATTCATGGTCTGGCAGTAGTAGTGCTGATCCCGGTTCCAGATCTTGTAGCGCATGGATTCGATGGGATGCCAGGCAAACCAGAAATCGAACATCTCCACGGTGGCCCCGGGGAATTCCGTCAGGTTGGCCAGAATGGCGCATCCGTCGGGGAGATAGCCGTAGCCCAGCTCAATGGGCATGTAGCCGGGTTCGAACAGATTATCCAGATGAAGCGCGCTCTCCTCTTCGGGGAAATCCACGGGGTCCTGAGTCTGGGCGTATTTTGCAGGGTCAGGCTCGACCATATCCCGCATAAAATACTTGTAAAGCGGTCCGTTTCTTTCTTCTTCCGTGATCGGTACCATAGTGTCTGCTCCTTTCCTGTTCGGTTGATTTGACCCTAGGATAACACAAAAATCCGGGCAAGTCTATCGGCAGGCAAGCTTCGTTTGCCTTTCTTGTTCGTTATTGATCGGCTTTAACGGGGATCCTGTCCTCGCAGGGAACGCCCACCATGCATTTGCCGCAGTTGCCTTTTTTGTATATTTTGAAAAGTTCGCCGGAGCGCCCGCTGCATTTCTTCAGATTGCGCAGATGCTCCAGGGAGATGGCGTCCACGGGGCACCGGGTCGTGCAGGTCCCGCAGCGGGTGCAGTATTCGTAGGGATCCGTATAGGGCCGCTTCGTGGGCTCCATGGCGCAGTCCAGAAGCAGGGTGACCATGGCGCCGCAGCAGCCTTTCTCCGTGATGATATGGCGGTGGACGCCGAAGGTGCCCAGACCGGCGACGTAGGCCACGTGCCGGGTAGACCAGGCGACGGACCAGTGCAGGTCTTCCTCTCCTCCGTTATCCACGGGGATGGAAACGGAGGGGTGATCCATATCCCAGGTGGGATTGAAGACCTTGATGCCTTCCTTTTCCAGGGCGGCGGTCACAGCCCGGGCAAAGGGGACCACCACTTTGGCATGATTCCCGTAACCGTTCACCCAGGCTTCGTCTATGGGCTCGTTGGAAGCCCGATGCCGGCTGCGGATCTCCTCCGAGAAGGAAAAGTAGAACACCGCGACGGTTTTTGCTTCCGGCATCCATTCCTTCGGACTCATCCACTTTTCCCCGATGATCTCCGGGTCCCGGAAGGTGTCGAACAGGGGATCGTCTGCGGCGGCGAAGCCGTAGATCGGCGCATCCATGATGGGCACGGTCACGTTCTCCTGGGGGAGAAGGACCTGATTGTCCACGCCGGCAAAGGCGTCCTTCACGATGGCGGCAAATTGTTCCTTGTCCATAGTTACCTCTCTTTCCTCTTGCCGGGCAAGCCATGCGGCGGCTGTGCCCGGAAATGTTCTGCGCATAAGCTGCGCGGAGCTGATCCGGCTTGTTTTCTCCGGCAGCACATTTGTTTGATTTGATTCTATAATAATCAGAAATAACCCACAAGAAAAAACGCAGATGTTTCTTGCTGTCCTCCGTACCCGCTGTTCCGTTTGCGTTTTTGCCGAAGAGAGAGTAGACTGTTCACAGAAAAACAAAGATCGAAATGAAAGGGATACAGCCAAATGATGTTCACAGCGGAAATGATGGCCCCCTGCGGGCTGGACTGCAGTCTCTGCCTCTTTGCGCACAACAAGGAAAAGCCCTGCCCCGGCTGCAATGCCGAAAGCGACGATAAGCCTGATTTCTGCACGAAATGGTGCAGGATCATCCCCTGCGAAAAGCGGGTGAAAAACGGATACCGGTACTGTGACGAATGCCCGGATTTTCCCTGCGGAGATCTGGAGCGGCTGGAGGATCGGTACATGACGGCCTATCCCCTGAAGGAGTCCCCCATGCAGAATCTTCGGGATATCCGGAGTATGGGCATGGAGGCGTTCCTGGCCCGGGAGCGGGAGAAATGGACCTGCGCCAAATGCGGCGGGCCGATCTGCGTGCACAACGGGATCTGCCGGGACTGCGGGGACAAGGCTGAGGGCTGACCGACCCGAGCCGGCTCGAGCTGCGATGAAAGGCAAGGGAACAGGATGAGAAATGAGTGGTCCTTCGCCAGAGATGATTTGGTCTGCGCGATCACCGAGCTGGGTTTTCCCGCGGAACTGGGAGACGCCGTTGCGCGGCACCTGGGAAGCCCGAAGGCCATGGATCGGATGACCCGGTATTTGTATTATGCGAAGCCAGAGTCGGCGGAGATGATCGTGGATGAGATGCTTTCCATCCGCAGCGAGATCGACGCCTGGAGGGAACGGAAAAACAGCAGATAGACGAAGGAAACGGGATCATCATGAAGAGATTCGGAGAGAAAGGCCGGGTCGAACGAAGGCGCCGTTCCCGAAAAAAACTCCTTCAGCGGGAAAAGATGATGCGCTTTTTCGGGCAGCAGGGCGGCCTCGTCTATGAGAAGCATCGCCGGAAGATCGACCGCTCCCCGGGCTATATGCGGGACGGGAACGTTTCCCATTTTGTCAGCGTCGGGTTTTCCCAAAAGACCCGGGACAGGGATCGGTACGGTCCGGAGGTCCTCCGATCGCGGCGGGATGAACGGGCGGCCCAGTCCGCAAGGCAGCAGTTGAAGGAGCACGGCGATGGGCGGCGGAGAGATTGAATCCGTTTTGCAGGGAGAACTTTGCGATCCGCGAGGTCCGAAGCTCTCCTTTTTGTTTGATTTCTCCCGGCGGAAATAGTAAACTGTACCTGAAGATCCCTTGAGCGGAGGAAGAGACCGTGCTGATCAGGCTGAGCGTGAATACGACAAAGCATACCCAGATGACGGATATCACCGGGATGATCCGGAAAGCGGTGGAGGAAAGCGGGTTTCGGGACGGGATCTGTACCGTTTTTGTGCCCCATACCACCGCCGCCGTCACCATCAACGAAAACGCCGACCCGGATGTGGTGCGGGATTTCACGGCGGAGCTGGGCAAGATCGTTCCCTGGGAGGACGGGTACCGTCACCTGGAGGGGAATTCCGCCGCCCATCTGAAAGCCAGCATGATGGGCTTTTCCCAGCAGATCATTGTAGACGGCGGACAGCTGGTCCTGGGCACCTGGCAGGGGATCTGGTTCTGCGAGTTCGACGGTCCCCGCAGCAGGAGCGTCTATGTGAAGCTGATGGGGGATCGCCGCGTTTCGGAGGAAACAGAATGAGCATCGTCTATCGGGAAACCCGCGATTTCAGCCGGGATGAGCTGGAACGGCTCTTCCTGTCGGTGGAATGGTCTTCGGGCCATTTTCCCGATAAGCTTGCCGCAGCCATGAAAAACTTCGCTACGGTCTTTTCCGCCTGGGACGGTGAAAGACTGGCGGGCATGGTCTGCGCCATGGACGACGGGGTCATGAACGCCTACATCCATTATCTTCTTGTGGATCCGGAATACCAGGGCAGGACCATCGGCACGACGCTGATGGAAATGGTCAGGGAGAAGTACAAGGACTATCTGCGGATCGCGGTGATCGCCTACGACCGGGAACTGGCGTTTTACGAACACTGCGGGTTTGTGAAGAGCGGGGATTCCTCGCCGATGTTCATCACGTCGTTGTGGACTTGAATCGGCTTTCTGCCGGAGGGATGCGTCGGCAGGACCGCCGTTGAGTGATTCTGCAAGAGAGAAAAGGAGCGCTTGAGATGGGATTGTTTGATTTCTGGAAAAAGAGAAAGAAAAAAGCCGCTGCGGCTGCCGCGGCGGAAGCGGCGGCAACGGCAGATCTCAGCGGCGTCGATCCTGCGGAGATCGTTCCGCCTGAGACCCGGTATACCCAGGAGTATAAGGATTATCTGGCGTCCAGGGAGGCGGAGGGATCGGAAACGGGAAAAAGAAAAGCGCTGGTCGCCTATTTTTCCGCCAGCGGGGTGACCGCGGGCGTCGCCCGACGCCTGGCTGACGCCGCGGGCGCGGCGATCTATGAGATCCGGCCCGCCGTGCCCTACACCGAGGAAGATCTGGATTGGCGGAACCAGTATTCCCGTTCCAGCGTGGAGATGAAGGATAAGGCATGCCGCCCCGCCCTGGCGGATACGGAGGCGCCTGTGGCGGAGGCTGAGCTCATTTTCCTGGGGTATCCCGTTTGGTGGTATCGGGAACCGTCGATCATCGACACCTTCCTGGAGGCTTACGATTTCAAGGGAAAGAGGATCGTCCTCTTCGCCACCTCCGGCGTCAGCGGGATCGGCGACGAAGCCCCCGCGCGGGCAGCGGAGCTCACCGGGGCGGAGGTGCTGCCGGGCAAGCGTTTCCCCGCGGATGTTTCCGGGGATGAACTGAAGGCCTGGGCGGAGGAATACTGACCCATCGGAAGACAACACTTGAGAAAGGATGAGAGATATGCTGACAAAGGAGATCCTCGGCAAGCTTCAGCTCCACGGCAGAACGATCTTTGATGAGGACAAAAACGCCCTTTTCTTCAACTGGACCTGCAGCGGCTTCACCGTGATCTTCAGCGGATCGGTGCTGAAGGCCCGCTTTACTGCGCTGGGGGACAAAGGGCCCGCTTTCCCCGGCTTCCCCGAACCCGCTCCGGATTATCCCTTTTTCGGCGTGATCGCCGACGGGGGAGAACTCAGCCTCCGCACGGAGTGCCGGGAGGAGGACGCCGAATTTACGCTGTTTGAAGGCGAAAAGGGACGGCACACCCTCCGGGTGGTAAAGCTCAGCGAGAATGCCCGGGGCAAGCTCGGTCTGCTGGAGCTGGAAACCGACGGGGAGATCCTCGCCGCGCCGAAGAACGAAAAACCCGTCATCGAAGTGGTGGGGGACTCCATTACCTGCGGCTTCGGCAACGAGGCGGAAAACGGTTCCTTCGATTTCCATACCAGCGAGGAGAACGGCTGGATGTCCTATGCCGCCCTGGCCGCCCGGGAGCTGGACTGTGAATACAGCCTGGTCTGCGAAAGCGGCATTGCCGCCAGCCAGGCGCAGCGCCCCCTGTTCCCTCACTACGCCATGGACGACATCTACGCTTTCACGGACGCCCCCTATGACTATCGCCGGGGCAAAGAGCCGGCCCGGTGGGATTTTTCCGCCCATCCCAGCGATATCGTGGTGATCAATCTGGGCACCAACGACGCCACCCCCATGCGCTTCTCCCCGGATCCTTTCATCATCGACGGGATGGAGGATTATTTCCAGAAGAAGTTCCGGGGCCTGGTGGAGCAGATCCGTTTGCTCAACGGGAAGGATACGCTGATCGTCTGTTCCCTGGGTTCCATGGACTATTTCCTGTATGACCGGATCGTCGCGGCGGTGGAGGAGTACAAGGCCGATACCGGGGACGAAAAGATCTTCGCCTTCAAATATCTGCCCATCAACAACATGTCCGAGGGGATCGGCGCAGCTGGCCACCCCTCCATGAAGACCGATATCCGGATGGGGAAGGAACTGGCCTTCCGCCTGAAACCGTATTTGAAGAAATAAAGCCGAAAAAGTGCAGGAGGCGAGGGCGTCAGCCCTCGCCTCCTGGTTGTAATCTTTGGGTCACAGCGATAATGAAACTCCTGCGTGCCTTACTCCGCGAACATGGGAGTGGAGAGATAGCGGTCGCCGGTATCCGGCAGCAGGACCACGATGGTCTTGCCCTTGTTCTCCGGCCGCTTCGCCAGCTGGATGGCCGCCCAGGTGGCCGCGCCGGAGGAGATGCCCACCAGGATCCCCTCGGTCCGGCCGATCTGCCTGCCGGTGGCGAAGGCATTTTCGTTGGCGACGGGTATGATCTCGTCATAAACCTTGGTATTCAGCACATCCGGCACGAAGCCCGCGCCGATGCCCTGGATCTTGTGGCTGCCGGAGCGGCCTTCGCTGAGTACGGGGGAGTCGGCCGGTTCCACGGCTACCACCTTCACCGCGGGATCCTGCGCCTTCAGGTATTCTCCCACGCCGGTGATGGTGCCGCCGGTGCCCACGCCCGCTACGAAGAAATCCACCTTGCCGTCCGTATCCGCCCAGATCTCCGGGCCGGTGGTGGCCTTGTGCACCGCCGGGTTCGCCGGATTCACGAACTGGCCGGGGATGAAGCTGTTGGGGATCTCCTTCGCCAGCTCCTCCGCCTTGGCGATGGCGCCCTTCATGCCCTTGGCGCCCTCGGTGAGCACCAGCTCCGCGCCGTAGGCCTTCATCAGCTGGCGGCGCTCCACGCTCATGGTCTCCGGCATGGTGATGATGATGCGGTAGCCCTTGGCGGCAGCTACGGAAGCCAGGCCGATGCCGGTGTTGCCGGAGGTGGGCTCGATCAGCGTGGCCCCGGGCTTCAGCGTGCCCTTTGCCTCCGCGTCCTCGATCATGGCCAGGGCGATGCGGTCCTTCACGCTGCCCGCGGGATTGAAATATTCCAGCTTAGCCAGGATTTTGGCCTCCAGGCCCAGTTCCTTCTCCAGATGGGTCAGCTCCAGCAGGGGAGTTCCCCCGATCAGCTGATATGCGGAAGTGTAAATCTTGCTCATTTTCTTTGCCTCCCATTTTAATCATATAAACATAGCGAAAAAGTATGTTTTTGTTTTGCGAGCATAGGATACACCAGAAAAAAGCGTTTGTCAAGAGAAATTTTCGTTGAATTCCTATTTTCCTGCGATTATAATAGGAAAATGAGGTGAAGAATATGCTGATATCCACAAAAGGGCGTTATGCGCTGCGGATCCTGGTAGACATGGCGGAGCATCAGAGAGAAGGATATATCACGCTTCAGGAGGTGGCCGGGCGGCAGGATATCTCCGAGAAATACCTGGAGAGCATCGTCCGGGAACTGGTGAAGGGCGGCATCGTCTCCGGCCAGCGGGGAAAGGGCGGAGGATACCGTCTCTGCCGTCCGCCGGAGAAGATCAGGGTGGGGGATATCCTGCGGTGCACGGAGGGGAGCCTTGCCCCGGTGGCCTGTTTGACGGAAGGAGCGGTCCCCTGCGCCCGAACCGCCCGGTGCCGGACCCTGGAATTCTGGAAGGGGCTGGACGAGGTGATCCGCCGGTATACCGACGGCTATACCGTTGCGGACATGATGCAGAGCGGCGGTGATGGGGACGACTATATTATCTGACGGACGGCAGGTGAGATACCGTGACCATACAGCAGCTGCGCTATGCCGTAGCCATCTCCGAGGCCGGTTCCTTCAATAAAGCTTCGGAAAGATTATATGTTGCCCAGCCCTCCCTCACCACCGCCATGCAGGAGTTGGAGAAGGAGCTGGAGGTGACGCTGTTCTCCCGCAGCGGGCGGGGAGCCGTCCTGACGAACGACGGGGTGGAGTTCATCCATTACGCCCGCCAGGTGCTGCAGCAGTACGACGGACTCCTGGAGCGGTTCGGGAAGGACGGAGGACGCAAGAAGAAATTCGGGATCTCCACCCAGCATTATTCCTTTGCCGTGAAGAGCTTCGTGGAGCTGGTGCGGCAGTTCGGCACGGAGGAATATGAATTTGCCATCCGGGAGACCCGCACCCGGGACGTGATCGACGACGTCTTTGCCGGGAAGAGCGAGATCGGGATCCTGTACCTCAGCGATTTCAACCGCAAGCCCCTGGAAAAGCTCCTGCGGGCCAACCAGCTGGAGTTCCATCCCCTGACGTCCTGCGAAGCTTACGTCTATTTATGGAAAGGGCATCCCCTGGCGGGAAGGCCGTCGATCCGCTTCGCGGACCTGGCAGATTACCCCTGCCTTTCCTTCGAGCAGGGAGCGGCGGGATCCTTCTATTATGCGGAGGAGATCCTCAGCACCGCCGAATATCCCCGGACCATCAAGGCCACGGACCGGGCCACCATGCTGAACCTGATGGTGGGGCTGAACGGGTATACCCTCTGCTCCGGCGTGATCTGCGAGGAACTGAATGGGCCGGAATACCTGGCCATCCCCTTCGAGGCGGAGGAGGACGCCGTGGGCAGCCGCATGGAGATCGGCTATATCTCCCGGAAGAACATGCTCCTGAGCGACCTGGCGGAGCGGTATATCCACGAGCTGGACCGCTATCTGAAGCAGTACCAGCAAACCCACTGAAATACCATTAGAACAGGAATCGAGCATCCTGTCTCGTTTGAGGCAGGATGCTTTGTTATAGACTCAGCCTATAACCAACCATTCAGATAGGATATTGGACAGGATCGCAGCCGTATGCTATGCTCGGACCATCCAAATCACCGAACAAAACGACAGAAATGAGGGTATGACCATGTCCAACTATAAATTCGAAACTCTGCAGCTTCACGTGGGCCAGGAGCAGCCCGATCCCGCTTCCGACGCCCGGGCGGTGCCCATCTACGCCACCACCAGCTATGTTTTCCACAACGCCCAGCACGCGGCGGACCGCTTCGGCCTGGCGGACGCGGGCAACATCTACGGGCGGCTCACCAACTCCACCCAGGGGGTCTTCGAGCAGCGCATCGCCGCCCTGGAGGGGGGCGTCGCCGGTCTGGCGGTGGCTTCCGGCGCGGCGGCCATCACCTACACCATCCAGGCCCTGGCGGCCCAGGGGGAGCACATCGTGGCCCAGAAGACCATCTATGGCGGCACGGCCAACCTGCTGGCCCACACCCTGCCTCTCTACGGCATCGAAGCCAGCCTGGTGAACGTCCACGATCTGAACGAGGTGGAAAGCGCCATTCAGCCCAACACCAAGGCCATCTACATCGAGACCCTGGGGAACCCCAACAGCGATATCCCGGATATCGACGCCATCG
>CAMZJG010000024.1 GCA_947307505.1 uncultured Clostridia bacterium
ACCTCCCGGAAGCGGCCGTCATAGACTTTGGAAATGGTATCCTTCGCCGAAAACCAGAGATCCTGTTTCTCCTGCAGGGCATAGGTAAAGCAGCTCCGGGCAAAGGCCTCGATGGAATCCTCCCGGTTGTGCATGGCCTGCAGCACGCCGGGACCCTTGAAGGAATACACTTCCTGCCGTTTTTCTCCGTCTTCCCCCCTGAACACCAGTTCGGCTGTGCCCGGACCGGGGACCTGGAGCTCCACTGCCTTGTACACGTCCCCATAGGCGTGCCGGGCGATGGTGATGGGCTTTTTCCAGCCCCGGACATAGGGCTTGATGCGGTCTGTCAGGATCGGCGTGCGGAAGACGGTGCCGTCCAGCTCCGCCCGGATGGTGGCGTTGGGACTCTTCCACATCTGCTTCAGTCCGTATTCCTCCATGCGCTGGGCATTGGGGGTGATGGTGGCGCATTTGACCCCCACCTGCAGGCGCTTGATCGCCCGCGCCGCCTCCAGGGTGATCTGATCATCCGTACGGTCCCGGTTGGGCAGGCCCAGATCATAGTACTCCGTCTCCAGCTCCACAAAGGGCAGAAGCAGAGTTTCCTTGATCTCCTCCCAGAGGATCCGGGTCATTTCATCCCCATCCATCTCCACGATGGGCTTCATGCGGATTTTCATTCGGTCTTGCCCTCCCCTCTGCTTTTGTACCAGTTCATCAGGCAGCCCGCCAGAAGGATGTCCCGTTCCTCCTCGGTCAAACCGGGGAGGTTCAGGGTGATCTCCCGCACCTTCCCGCCGGAGAGCACCTTGGCCGGGATCTTCTCCCGCAGTTCCAGCAGGCTCCGGCGCAGATCGGGAACGTACAGGAAGTCTCCGTCTTCATAGGGGAATTCCTCCCCTTCCTCCAGAACAAAGGGCATCATGCCCCAGTTGATGCAGTTGGAACGGTACCGCTTGGTGGCGAAGGCATAGCAGATGTTCGCGCAGCCCCCCAGGATCCGCTGGCAGGATGCGGCCTGTTCACGGGCGGAACCATCCCCGGGGCGGTTGGCAAAGATCACCGAACCGAAACGGGCAGCGTCCGTATCCTGTTGGGTAAGGCCGAAAGCCTTTACCGCGTCCGCCCAGTCCCCCACCAGACCGCCTTCGGCCCGGGTCTGCTCCGCATCGCGGCAGGATTTGCTGCGGCTCACATAGCCCGGATCCCGGCGGGAGAGAGCAAACTCCGCCAGCTTCGGAGGGTTGGAACGGTAGGAAGAGGTCTCTCCGGAGGGGATGAGCTCATCCGTGGTGGTGACCGCGTCCCGCAGCACGCTGCAGAGGCGCATCACCAGACTATCCCCGCAGTCCGGGATCTCCGGCCAGGGAACGATATTGGGACCAAAACGCAGCTCCGCTGCCGGGTCTCCCTTGCCATAGCCGGAATACACCCGTTTGCCGTAAGGTCTGGCATCGAAACGCCGCTGCACCTGCGCGGGCTCATCGTATTCCACATCGGCGGCAGAGGTCAGGAATCCGCCGTTCGCCGCAGTGGCGGCAATGCTTCTGGCATCCATCAGCAGCACAGCGGCAGCCTGTCCGTCCCCGGGCTTGCTCCCCTCCCGGTTGGGGAAATTGCGGGTGGTATGACGGATGGAGAGGCCGTCGCACACCGGAACGTCTCCGGCACCGAAGCAGGGCCCGCAGAAGCAGGGCTTGCAAATCACGCCGTTTTCCAGCAGCCTCCGCTCCACCCCGTTCTCCGCCAGTTCCAGGGCAACCGGAAGACTGGGGGGGTAGACGGAGAGGGAAAAGGCTCCGCTGCCGATGCTGCCCTTTTCCAGAATCGCCGCTGCTTCCGCCAGGTTATCGTACATTCCGCCGGCACATCCGGCGATCACGCCCTGATCCACATACAGCCTTCCGTTTTTCACCTTATCCGTCAGACGGATCTCCCGGCCCAGCTGCACCTTGGCACGCTGTTCCACTGCCCGGAGGTGATCTCCGGGATCCGCCATCAGTTCCCGCAGGGTGACCGCCTCGGAGGGATGGAAGGGCAGCGCGGCCATGGGCTCCAGCTGATCCAGTTCCAGGCGGATCAGACTGTCGTAATACGCTCCTTCCTGCGGGGCCAGGCTCCGGTATTCCTCCGGCCGGCCGTGGACGGCATAGTATTCCTCCACCTTCCCGTCCGTCTCCCAAACGGAGCTGAGGGCGGCGGTCTCCGTGGTCATCACATCGATGCCGATGCGGAAATCCATGGGCAGTTCCCGGATGCCGGGACCGGCAAATTCCAGGATCTTGTTCTTCACAAAGCCGTTCGCGTACACCGCGCCGCAGAGGGCGATGGCCGCGTCATGGGGACCTACCCCGTGGCCGGGCTTTCCGGTCACCCAGACCAGTACCGTTTCCGGCCGGGCCAGATCATAGGGATCTCCCAGCAGCTGCTTCACCAGTTCCGGACCGCCCTCCCCGAATCCCATGGTTCCCAGGGCGCCGTAACGGGTATGGCTGTCTGAGCCCAGGATCATCTTTCCGCAGCCTGCCAGCTGCTCTCTGGCATACTGGTGGATGACCGCCATGTTGGGAGGAACGAAAATGCCCCCGAAACGCTTTGCCGCCGAGAGGCCGAAGGCGTGGTCATCTGCGTTGATGGTGCCGCCCACGGCACAGAGGCTGTTGTGGCAGTTGGTCATGGCATAGGGCACCGGGAAGGACCGCAGGCCGCTGGCCATGGCAGTCTGAATGATGCCCACATAGGTGATATCATGGCTGATGAGGCTGTCGAAGCGCAGATGGAGCAGGCCATCTCCCCTGTCCTTGTGATGACTGCGCAGGATCGCCCCGCTCATGGTCCCTTCCCTGGAAGCGGATGAGATCACCTCCCCCGGCTCAGCCGGTCTGGGACCTGCTGCCGTATAAAAAACGCCTTGTTTATCCAGTTTGATCATCGGCGGTACGCACCTTTCCGCATAAATATCAATGCAGTATACCATAATCCCTGCCTCTGCAGGAAGTTCCAAGTGCATTTTCCCTGTTTTTTGCATTCATTTTTTCTGTTCTTGCAAAAATCGGCGGCTGTTGCAGAAATATTCCCGTTGAATTTGCTGAATTTGAATGAATACTCGTTTTTTCTTGCATTTACACTTGCAATTTACCGTGAAGATGTGTATAATCCGTGATACTATCCCCAAAGGAGGTCTTCCCATGGAATCAAATGAAGTCTTCAGCACCATGGATGTAAGCCCCCTGTACCGCCAGGTACGGGAGGAATACCAGATCAGCGACAGCTATTTCCGCAACCAGAACGTGAAACGCGGTCTGCGCAATTTTGACGGCACCGCCGTCATCGCCGGCATCACCAAGATCGGCAGCGTTCAGGGCTACGTGATCCAGGATGGGGCCAGGAATCCCATCCCCGGTAAGCTGTACTATCGAGGGATCTCCGTGGAGGATATCGTCGAAGCTCACAGGCAGAACAACACCTTCGGCTTCGAGGAGGTATCCTATCTGCTGCTGATGGGAAGACTGCCCAATGCTTCCGAGCTGAGCCTGTTTGAAAGCATCCTGGCCAAGGTGCGTCCCCTGCCCAAGGGCTTTTTTGAGGATATGATCCTCCGGAACACCAGTCCGGATATCATGAATATGCTGGGCCGGAGCGTGCTGGCCCTGTATGCATACGACGAGAATCCCGACGAGACGTCTCCGGAAAACATGCTGCGCCAATCCATTGAGCTCATCGCCCGTTTCCCCTCCATCGTGGCCAATGCCTATATGGCCCGGCGGCACATGTTCGACGGAAAATCCATGTACATACACAATCCCAAGGAAGCGCTCACCCTCTCGGAAAATTTCCTCCGGCTGGTTCGGAAAGACAAGAGCTATACGGATGAAGAAGCCAAGCTGCTGGACCTTCTCCTCATCCTCCATGCGGAACACGGCGGCGGCAACAACTCCGCCTTCGTCTGCCGCGCCCTTTCCTCCAGCGGGACGGATACCTACAGTGCCATCGCCGGAGCCGTCGGCTCCCTGAAAGGGCCGCTCCACGGCGGCGCCAACCGGAAGGTGACGGAGATGTTCCATGACATCAAGGCCCATGTGCGGGACGTGGAGGACGACGAAGAGGTCCGCGCCTATCTGACCAGGATCCTGGATAAGGAGGCCGGCGACCTCAGCGGCAAGATCTACGGCCTCGGCCACGCGGTCTATACTCTCTCCGATCCCCGTGCGGTGCTGCTCAGGCGTTTTGCGGGGCAGATGGCGGAACAGAAGGGAATGAAGGAGGATTTCCGCCTCCTGGAGCAGATCGAGACCCAGGGGATTGATCTGATCATGACCAAGAAGAAGCACGAAATGCCCATGTGCGCCAACGTAGACCTGTACTCCGGCCTGGTTTACAGTATGCTGGGGATCCCGGAGGTGCTTTTCACCCCGCTCTTTGCCTGCGCCAGGATCGCCGGCTGGTGCGCCCACCGGATCGAAGAAGTCCTGACCGGAAAGCGGCTGATCCGCCCCGGCTATCAGGCGGCCATCCGCCCCCGCGAATATGTTCCCATCGATCAAAGATAACCGTAAGAATAGCATTGCCCCTGACGGAAGATCCGTCAGGGGCTGTTTTTTCTTTCTTTTATACGTTCATGGCCGCGTAGAAGCCTTCCCGCACGGCGGAGGTGATATTCCCCTGCCGGTTAGCGCAGTCTCCTACGCACACGACGGTTTCACATACGTCCCGCAGCGCATCCACCGCGGCGCTTCTGGGCCTGACGCCCAGAGACAGGGCGACCGTATCGCAGGGGAGGAAGACCTCCTGATCCCCCTCATCCCGCGCCGTCACCCCCTCCGGGGAAACGGACACCAGCCGATGCTTTTCCAGGAACTTCACGCCCTCTCCCAGGGCCAGGCGCTGAGCGGTGTTCACCGCCTTTTCCCTGCTGCGGATCTCCGCCATGGAGAGCATATCGATCACGGTGACTTCATGCCCTTCCCGGGCCAGGGATATGGCGGTCTCCGTTCCGGTGAGACCTGCGCCGACGATGACCACACGCTTGCCGGGTTTCGCCCGTCCCAGGTCGATATCCTGAGCGAGGCAGACATTGCTGCCCTCAACTCCGGGCACCCTGGGGATAATGGGCTCGCTGCCTACCGCCAGGATGACTGTGTCAGGCTTTTCCGCCAGTACTCGCTCCCGGGTGGCCTCCGTACCCAGCCTCAGGTCGATGTTTTTATCCCGCAGGGTCATGCGCACAGACCATTCCGCATATCTGCGCACATCTCCCTTGATGGGATTGGCCCCCGCGATGCGCAGACTGCCGCCCAGTTCCTCCCCCTTCTCAAAGAGCACGGGTTTCAGGCCCCGCTGGCTCAGCCGGCGAGCCGCTTCCATTCCGGCGCAGCCGCCGCCCACGATGACGACCTTCTTTCCGGGGTCCGCCGGGGGTATCTCGTCAAAGAGGGGCTGTCTGCCCTGAGGCGCGTTCACGGAGCAGCGCAGAGGCGTTGGACAGCCGTGGGGATCGCCGCCGGTGCAGTTGTTGCAGCGCAGACAGGGGCGGATCTCGTCCACCCTGCCCTCTCTGGCCTTAATGAGCATTTCAGGATCGGCCAGGAAGGAGCGGATCATAGCGACCATATCGCAGTCTCCCTCGCTCACGGCCTTCTCCGCGGAGACCATATCATGACTGCCCACGCTCACCACGGGGATCTTCAGTCCCGACGCCTTGAACTGCTTCGCCAGGTACAGGTTGGTGGCCCGGGGCATGTAGGTGTGCTGGATGGTGGAACCCATGGTCCGGGGATCGTACATGCTCCCGGCGCTGATATGGACCAGATCGATCTTATCCTGGATCGCTTTGGCAAAGGCAATGGCGTCCTCTACGTGCACGCCCTCGGGATAGAGCTCATCCCCGCTCATGCGCACCTCGATAGCCATATAGGGTCCGATGCGTTCCCGCACCGCGTCGATCATCTCCAGGGCGAAACGGCAGCGGTTTTCAAAGGTCTGGCAGCCGTATTCATCCGTGCGTTTATTCACATGGGGGGAATAGAAGGAGGCGGCGGTGTGACCATGGCCGAAATGGAGCATGACCATGTCGAAGCCAGCCTTCCGGCACCGCTCCGCTGCATCTGCAAAGGAGCGGATGATCCCCTGCACCTCCTCATGGCTGAACTCCGCCGGCAGCCGCTCATCCCGCAGGTTCAGCTCGATGGAGGCCACCGCGCCCCAGCGGTGGATGGCGTCCGTTACCTTCACCAGCCCATGGACCACAAAACGGTCCGCGAGGTTGATCGCATAATGGTTCGTATCCGCATAGGCCTGGGTCACGGCACTGTCTCCCACTGTGACGATGCCCGCGCCGAATTTTGCGAATTGGGCGGTATAGTCTACGAATTCCGGAGTGGCCAGCCCATCCCGCGAACAAAGCATGGGCTCCGCCGGGGAAACCTCAATGCGGTTTCTGACCCGAAGCGGACCGACCTGGATCGGCTGGAATACTGCTTTCAAACCTGCCATCTTCATCTCTCTCCTATTTCTTAATAATTTCGTCAATTCTGCCGGTAATTCTGAAAAACGGGAAAAGAATTCTGCAATTTTAGCCAAATGCCAGAGAAAAATAGTTGCAATTGTGTTTACAATATGTTACATTACATAGGGAAGATCCCAGTTTCCATTGTTTCTCTGTTTAAAAAGCTCAGTGGTGCCGCTTCTGTCGTTGGGAGCCGGCAGAGGACGGGCTCCGTGAGCCTGACTCTTTCTCTTTTCTGAACCAAGGCCCTCTGGCGATTCCGCCGGGGGGTCTTGGTTTTATTCCTCCGGAAATACCAGGCGGATCCGTCCCATCTTTACATAGTCGTTGAATCGGCTGGTGACGGCCACCCGTTCCCATTCCTCCCGGCTTCCCCGGTAACGAATGGTCACACCCTTCTTGAAAAACCCGTTCTGCAGGGGGCTGACTCCGTCCGTAAACAGATCATAGAAATCATAAAACATCTTCTGCACCGTTCGGGGAAGCTCCAGGATCTCCAGCCCGCAGCAGCCGAAAAAGCCGAAGGTGAAGATCTCCCGGATGCCGTTGGAGACGATGATGGTCTTCAGGGGCAGCATCCGGCGGAAAGTCTCGTCATACCGGTCCGGGGTGAACTCATCTCCCACGCAGAAAAACTCGTTCCATACGCCGTAGATCGGTCTGCCTTCCACCAGCCCGGGAAGCACGATCTTCTCCGGGACCGGCCCGGAAAAGCCCGGGTCGTTATGGAAAACGTAGCCGCCCCCATCCGGGTTCCCGCCCAGATAGATATCATAGTTGTGCTCCGGCGTATAGGGCATGAAGGCGTGCATGCCCCGCCGCTCCATCTCCTCCCGGGAGACGTTCCAGCCCGGAAGGACCTCGCTTCCGCAGACCGGGCAGCGCTCGCTCCCCGCCGGGACGGCCGCCTGGCAATGGATGCACACCGGCAGATATTCCGCACCGCAGGCCGGACAGACTCCGCCCTTCAGCGGTTTGCCGCAATGTTCGCAATTCAAATGCTCCGCCTCCTGATTCTGCGGCGGTCCGCCGCTTGACGAACCGCCGCCCGCCGGGTAAGATGGAGTATCGGCAGGAGGTCGATATCGTCATGGAGCCTGTTTCTTATCGTCTGATCCGTTCCGGACGGCGCACCGTCAGCCTGGAGATCACACGGGATCTGGAGATCCTGGTCCGTGCGCCTCAGCGGATGCCCAGGGCGCAGATCGACGCCTTTGTGGGAAGCCGCCGTTCCTGGCTGGAGACCCATATGGCGAAAGCCCGGGAGCGGGCTGCGCTCACGCCCCCCGCCCCCACTGAGGAGGAACGGGAAGCCTGCATCCGGAAGGCCCGGGAGCTGATCCCCCAGCGGGTCGAGCATTACAGCCGCATCATGGGGCTCACTCCCGCAGGGATCACCATCACCGGCGCGGAGAAGCGCTTCGGGAGCTGCAGCGGCAAAAACCGGCTTTGCTTCTCCTGGCGGCTCATGCTCTATCCCCCGGAGGCTGTGGACTATGTGGTGGTCCATGAGCTTGCCCATATCCGACACAAAAACCACGGCAGGGATTTTTACGCCCTCATTGCCTCCATCCTGCCGGACTACCGGCAGCGGGAAGCCCTGCTCCGCTGAAAGGAAGATCGCACATGAAAGTTCTGTTCATCGGCAACAGTCACACGTTTTTCAACGATATGCCCCTCACCTTCGCCCGGCTGTGGGAGGCGGGCACGGGAGAGCACATTTCCCCGGTGCTCCTGTGTCACCCGGGAATGGGGTTCGATTACCATGTGAAGGAGTATTTTGAAAGCCGCTTCAACCTGCTCTACGGCGGCTTCGATTACTGCATCCTGCAGCAGAAGGCCCATCCCTTTGCCGGCACCCGGGAGGACCTGGCGGCGGGAATACGCCTGGCCGAATTGGCCAAGGCGGGAAACGTCAAACCGGTATTCGCCCTCACCTGGGCGGAAAAGGCTTATCCGGAGCACCAGGAACAGATGAACGCCTTCCATGAAGAGCTTTGCCGGGAGACCGGCGCCCTGCTCAGCCCGGTGGGCCGGGTATGGCAGGACCTGCTCCGGCAGGATCCGGCTTTTCCCCTGTACTGGCAGGACGGGGAGCACGCCTCCGTTTACGGAGATTATCTCATCGCCTGCACCCATTATCGGCTCCTCAGCGGCAAAAGCGCAGAAGGACTGCCCAGCATGGGCTGCGACTTTTCCGATCCGGAGAAAAAAGCCATCCGGGAAGATCCTGCTTCCCCCATGAAACCGCTGGACCCGGATCTGTGCGCCGCCATCCGCTCTGCGGTGGATCGGGCTTTCCAGGACTGAGGGGCCGGATCCATCATACCATGTTCCGGCTCATCCCGCAACCGGGGCCGGAGAAAAGCGTTGCATTCAACCCTTCTTTCCCGTACAATAACAGGCAGAATAACAGACAGGAGCTGATCATATGGAACCGATTACTTTTCCCGATTTCATGAACGAGGAAAACATGCGGAAAATGAGCCGGGAGGAACTGGTCAATCTCTTTCTCATGATGGGACAGGCCATGCTTCCCAGCGGCGGCGCAGAGATGCCCGATCCTCTCACCCTGCCCATCGCCGGGGAGCGGATGATGGTCCCCACCCGGGATGGAGAGGTGCGCTGCATCCTCTACCGCGCGCAGCGCAAGCCCGCTCCGGTATACTTCGATATGCACGGCGGCGGCTTTGTGGGCGGCAACTGCGAGGATGTGGACGTATGGTGCGACATGGCCCGGAAAGAGTTGGATATCAATGTGATCAGCATCAACTACCGCAAAGCGCCGGACCACCCCTGGCCCGCAGGGGCGAACGACGCCTTCGACGTGGTGAGCTGGTTCTATGCCCACGCGGAGGAATTCGACATCGACAAGGACAGGATGGCCATCGGCGGCCACAGCGCCGGCGGCAACCTGACAGCGGTGACCTGTCTTCGCAGCGTGCTGGAAAACGCCCCCTTCCGCTTCCGTCTCCAGATCCTGGACTATCCGCCTCTGGATCTGAAGACCTGCGCCTTCGACAAGTTCCAGCATCCCATGGCCATCCCGCCCCAGATCGCCATCATGTTCGACGCCTGCTATATCG
>CAMZJG010000025.1 GCA_947307505.1 uncultured Clostridia bacterium
TCATGGCCTACGTCACCCTGGAGGATAACGGGGGCAGCATGGAGCTGCTGGTGTTTCAGCGTCTGCTGAACGAATGGAGCGGGAAGCTGGAGGAGGGGATGCCGGTGCTGGCCCGGGGCAGGATCTCCGTTCGGGAGGAAAAAGCGCCCCAGCTCATGGCGGACAGCTTCCAGCTCTTTGCCGGGACGGATCGGGAGCGGCGGGCCGAACCTGCGCAGCCGCCCCGGAACCGGGAAGAAGAAGTCTCCGCCCCCGCCGGGCCGGCGGAAGCGGAAAAAGCCAGGACGCTGTGGGTTCGTTTCCCCTCCATGGATTCCCCCCAGTACCGCAGGCTCCAGCTCATCCTCATCATGTTCCCGGGCCAGGAGCCCATCAAGGTCCATTTTGCGGATACAAAGAAGACCCTGGCCGCCTCCTGCTGGATCCATCCCTCCCTGGTGCGGGAGCTGAAGGAGATGCTGGGGGAGGAAAACGTGGTGATCAGATAAGCGGAAGCGGAACGCGACAGCCGTATTGGGGGGAACAGGCATGAATTACCGGATCGTTGACGGAGCTGAAACAATGGATCTCGAGGAGATCGTCCGGCTTTTGCGCATGACTTACTGGGCGGACAAACGGCCTGTGGAACAGATCGAGAAGTCTGTGCGCAATTCCTCCTGCTACGGCGTATACACGGAAGAAGAGGCCGGACTGATTGGGTTTGCCAGAGTGATCAGCGACTATGCCACGACCTTTTATCTCTGCGACGTGATCATTGATCCGGCATATCGGCAGAGAGGTCTGGGGACCGCCCTGGTATCCCACATCCTGTCCCTTCCGGAATATGCGGGGCTCCGGGGATTCCTGGTCACGAGGGACGCACATGCCCTGTATGCGAAATTCGGTTTTCGGCCGGCAGACGGAAGAGCCATGATGAGGTAGCTTCCGACCAGGGTCATTCAGATCAATGTCTGCCCGTTGATCATCAGCCGGAACTGAAGCCCCAGCTTCTCCGCCGCCTTGCGGCAGAGGATCATGCGCTGGAGGAAGATCTCAAAATAATCCATGACGGAGCCGTATCGGGTATCTATGGTGAGCCGCAGAAGGACCTGCGTCTTTTCCGGATCCACGATCAGCTCCGTTTTTTCAACGGAGTAATTCACCCGGTCGTGGATATCGAAGGTGCTCATATCCTCGTTGCGCACCCGGCTGCGGCGCACATCGGACTTATCCGCCAGGATCAGGGCGGCGGCGATATCGCTCACGGGAAAACCGCTGCTCTCGTCATGGTTTCCGATGGCCGCCACCACGTCCGCCACCTCGTCCGCTGGCATGCCCAGATCCGTGAGGATCTGAAACGCCATGACCGCGCTGCTCTGGCAGTGCTCGAACCGGTTCACCAGATTGCCGATATCATGGAGATAGGCGGCGATCTGCACCAGACGCAGATCCCGCTCCGGGCGCCCCAGCGCTTCCAGGAGATAGCGCCCCATCCGGGCCACCAGGCCGACATGGGCGAAGCTGTGTTCCGTGAAGTTCAGGGACGCCAGCATCTCATCCGCCTTGCGGATATAGGTATTGACGGCCTCATTCTGCAGTATGCTCTCGTAGGTGACCATGGCGCCTCCCATTACAGATCCATTTCCTTCCGCCGGCTTCGGATGAACTCCGTCACTCGATCCAGCCAGCGGGCGAAAAATGACATGACCGGCCTGGCCAGCAGGGCGAAGACCACGAAGACCAGCCAGGCTTCCTTCCCCATGGGGGGAAGGGTGAAATATTGTTTGAAGAAAAGGTAGGCAACAGCAAAAAACGCGCTCATAACGGAGATCAGCGCGATGCGCAGCTTCGTATAGGGCCGGCTCACCCGATCCACCATCATCAGGCCCACCACACCCATCACGCCGGTGGCCACGGATTTCAGGGATTCCGGAGCCAGGCCCATGACCTCGTAGAAGGCCAGGATCCCCAGGATCAGGGTCAGATCCGCCAAGGCGGCGGGCAGCGCCTTATACAGCACGTTTGGCAGGAACCTTCCGGTGACCAGGCTGTGGTTCGGCTCCATGGCCAGAACGAAGGAGGGGATGCCGATGGCCACGATGTTCACCAGGCTCAGTCCCGCCGGGCTGAAGGGATAGGGCAGGGTAAAGCAGAGGGTGATGATGCTCAGGCAGAAGGAGAAGATATTTTTCACCAGGTAGAGGGAAGCGCTGCGCTGGATATTGTTGATGACCCGTCTCCCCTCCTGCACCACGCTGGGCATGGAGGAAAAATCGGAATTCATCAGCACCACGTTGGCCGCCTGGCAGGCGACGCTGCTGCCGGATGCCATGGCGATGCCGCAGTCCGCCACCTTCAGGGCCAGCACGTCGTTCACCCCGTCCCCGGTCATGGCCACCGTATGCCCGGCGCCTTTCATGGCCAGCACCAGCTTCCGTTTCTGCTCCGGGGTCACCCGGCCGAATACGGTATACCGCAGGGCGGCCGCCTGGAGGGCGGCGTCGTTGGCCAGGGTGGAGGCATCCACAAACTCCTCCGCATGGGGGATGCCCGCCCGACGGGCTACCTCGGACACGGTGCGGGGGTTATCTCCGGAGATCACTTTCACCGTGACCCCCTGTTCGGCAAAGTAACGGAAGGTATCCGGCGCCTCCCGCCGGATCTTGTTGGACAGGAGCACCAGCGCCGCGGGCCGGAGGGTCCCGGTGAGCTCATCCTCCAGGCTGCCGTTGTACGCGGCCAGGAGCAGTACCCGACAGCCCAGGTCGGACCAGCGCTCCACCTCCTCCCGGAGGTCCCCGTAGTCCTGACGCATAAGGAACTCCGGCGCGCCCAGGAGCCAGCAGTCCCCGGGGCCGAAGGAAATGCCGCCGTATTTCTTCGCAGAGGTGAAGGGCAGGGTGTTCTCCGCCTTCCGGGACAGACTGCCGCCGAACCGGCGCTGCAGGGCTTCCATGGTCTCATTCTCCCCGGGAAGCGCATGCACGTAATCCGCCAGGATCTGTCGGATGAATTCGTCCCCGAACTCCTCCTCCCGCAGGAGGACCAGATCCTCCACCGTCATCTTGTTCTCGGTGATGGTGCCGGTTTTATCCACACAGAGGATATCCACCCTGGCCAGGGTCTCGATGGAAGCCATGGTATGGCAAAGGGTCTTCTTTTTCAGCAGCCGCAGGATACCGGCCATCAGCGCCAGGCTGGTGAGGAGATACAGTCCCTCGGGGATCATGCCGATCACCGCGGCCACGGTGCCGGTGACGGCGGCATGCAGATCCCTTCCCAGCCAGCTCCATTCCTTCCAGAAGATCACCAGGCCCAGGGGGATCACCACGAAGCCGATGACCTTTACCAAACGGCTCAAAGACCGCATCATTTCCGACTGGCGGCCCTTGCCGTGCTTCTTGGCCTCCAGGGTCAGGCGTGAGGCAAAGGACTCCGCCCCCACGGCGGTGAGCCGGGCGCGGCACTCCCCCGCCACCACGAAGCTGCCGGAATTCAGGACATCTCCCGGTCCCTTGCTCACCTCGTCCTGCTCGCCGGTGATGAGGGATTCGTTCACCTGCACCTCTCCGGCCAGCACCCGGGCGTCCGCGCAGATCTGATCGCCCTTGGCAAAGATCGCCACATCGTCCCGCACCAGCTCGCTGGTGGGCACCGTCAGCCGGTTCCCTTCCCGGATCACTCCGGCCTTCGGAGAGACCAGGATCTGCAGCTTATCCAGCGTATGCTTGCTGCGCAGCTCCTGGATGATGCCGATGGCGGTATTGAAAAAGACGACGCCCATGAAGGTAAGGTCCAGCCACGAGCGGACCAGGATGATACACACCGCCAGGAGGACGAAGAGCATATTGAAATAGGTGAATACGTTGGAGAGGACGATCTGCCCCACCGTACGGGTAGGAGGCTCCACCGGAAGGTTGGCGCAGCCCGCAGCCGTCCGCTCCGCCACCTGGGCCAGAGTCAGACCGTATTCGGGGGAAGCCTCCACCGGCGGCACTCGCTGAAGCACCTGTTCAGCGTTCTTTTTCTTCATGCAAGAATCAAGCTCCTCTCTTCTCCTGCCTCTGTTTCAAGTATATCCACGGCGGAGGGAAAAGTCAACGAAGCCGCCGGTCCCGAACGGGCAGAAAGAAATGTGAAATTCCAGGTGACAGTTTGCACTTAGTGTGCTATACTGTCTATTAGGAATATTATCAGCACTCAAGGAGGTATCATCATGTATAAGCTCAAACCCATCACCGATCGCGTGAAGAAAACGCGTGAGAGATACCGCAGCACCACGCCCAGAGTGGATATCTCCCGGTATCGTCTCATCACCGAGTTCTATCAGTCCCATCCCAACCTCTCCGGCCAGCTGCTGCGGGCCGAAGCCATGAAGTACATCTACGAGAACATCCCCCTGCGGGTAGAGGACGACGACATCATCGTCGGCGCCCTGGGCACCACCTTCCGCGCCTGCTCTTACTATCCCGAATACGGCGCAGCCACCCTGGCCCGGGAGATCAAGAGCGGCAACATCACCAACCGGAAATATGATCCCTATCTCATCGATCCCGAGGACGCCCAGTATGTTCTGGAGACGGCCAGCTTCTGGGATACCCACTGCCTGAGCTTCTTCACCCAGCCCTACCGGATCGACGGCTACAAGAGCCACGACGGCTCCAGCACCACCACCCAGAGCGCCAACCATGCGGACGGCGGCCCCGTGGGCCACTTCTGCACCAACTACAACCGGGCCATCCGCAAGGGCTTCGGCGCCATCAAGGCCGAGGCCGACGCCAAGATGAAGCTTCTGGAGGACAACGGCGTCTACGGGGACGGCATCAATAAGTACTACTTCTACAAGTCCATCTCCCTGGTGTGCGAAGGCATGATCACCCTCACCAAGCGCTATGCCAAGAAGGTGGAGGAGATGGCCGCCGCCGAGACCCGGCCCGAGCGGAAGAAAGAACTGGAGATGATGGCCGAGAGCCTCAACTGGGTCACGGAGAATCCCGCCCGGAACTTCCATGAGGCGCTGCAGGCCCTGTTCCTGTATCAGATCTGCCTGGCCCTGGAGGGCAACATGCACGGCATGAGCTTCGGCCGCGTGGACCAGTACGTGGGCGACTATTATGAAAAGGACATCGCCGAGGGACGGATCACCCCCGAGTACGGCCAGGAAATGCTGGATATGTTCTTCCTGAAGGTCGCGGAGATGAACAAGTTCTGGGGCGACAGCGGCGAGTACGGCGTGCCCGGCTACACCTCCGGCCAGCTGATCACCATCGGCGGCGTGAAGCCCGAGACCGGCGAGGACGCCACCAACGCCGTCACCTATATGTGCCTCCAGTGCTCCGGCCGTCTGGTCCTGCACGATCCCCCGGTGGCCCTGCGCGTTCACAAGAACATGCCGGACGACCTGTGGGAGGCCGCCATCGAGACCAACAAGATCTGCGGCGGCGTGCCCAGCATGGAGAACGACGAGGTCATCATCCCCGCCCTCATGGACCGGGGCCTCCCCCTGGAGAGCGCCCGGAACTACTGCGCCGTGGGCTGCGTGGAGCCCGGCGGCTGCGGCGACGAATGGGTCTGCTGCGGCGGCACCGGCAGCGGCGGCTTCCTGAACATGATCAACTGCCTCATGGTGGGCATCAACAATGGCGCGAACCCCCTGCCCAGGCGGGATTTCCGCACCGGCAAGACCTTGCCCAGCGTTCAGAGCGGACCGGCTACCGGCTACCTGAAGGACTACACCTCCTTCGACCAGGTGCTGGAAGCCTATCGGATCCAGACCGAGTTCTTCGTGAAGATGCACATCGGCCTGACCAATGCCTTCGAGTATGTGGCCCGGCAGTACATGCCTCTGCCGGTGGTATCCGCCACCATGGAGGGCTGCCTGGAAAACGGCGCGGACGTCATGTGGGGCGGCGCGAAGTACAACTCCTGCGGCGTGGCCGGCGTGGGCATCGGCAACCTGGCCGACTCCCTGCAGATGATCAAGCACCTGTGCTTCGACGAGAAGACCAAGCGCTGCACTCCGGCTGAGCTTTACGACGCCCTCATGCACAACTGGGAGGGTTACGACGACCTGTACAACTACGTGAAGAACGAAGCGCCTCACTACGGCAACGGCGATCCCGAGGTGGATATGTACGCCAAGTGGGCTTCCGACATCTTCGCCAAGGAAGTAAAGAAGGGTTCCGGACCTCGCGGCAACGGCTGGAGCGCCGGTCTGTGGCCGGTCACCACCAACGTGGCCTTCGGTCTCTCCACCCCCACCACCCCCGACGGCCGCAAGCTGGGCGAGCCTCTGGCCGACGGATGCTCCCCCGTGCAGCAGATGGACAAGAACGGCCCCACCTGCGTCCTCACCAGCGTGGGCAGCATCGACCACCGGCAGTTCGCCAACGGCACGCTGCTGAACCTGAAGTTCAGCCCCAGCTGCCTGAACGGCGCGGACGGCGTGGAAAAGCTCACCCAGCTGCTGAAGACCTACTTCTTCGATTATCTGGGCATGGAGGTGCAGATCAACGTCATCTCCGCCGAAACCATGCGCGCCGCCCAGAAGAATCCCGAGCAGTACAAGGACCTGGTGGTCCGCATCGCGGGCTTCTCCGTGTACTTCGTGGAAATGCACCGCAACGGCCAGAACGACGTCATCAGCCGGACTGAGCTGAGCATGTAAATCAACCGCCGAAAGGGAGGGGAGCGCCGCAATGCTCCCCTCCCTTTGTTTCTCACCGCAAGGAGGATAAGAGGATATGAAATACCCAAGGCCCCCCTATCAGGATCCCGGGGTCAGGACCTTCAAAAGCCGCGGCATGATGGGCATGCCCGGAACGGAGCTGCCCGTGCCCGACTATCCCATCTCCATGAAGGAAAATTTCCGCCGCCTGGCCAGACGGGACCACCCCCTCTGGATCACCAACAGCGCCACGGAGATGAACTTCGCCATGCATTTCATGCTCACCGGCGCGCCGGAGGCGGATTTCTCCCGGAAGGACCGGCATGAGTTTATGGACTGGTTCGGCGTGCAATGGATCTTCATCCCCGAGGTGGGCGGTCCCATGCTGAAGCCCGGCACGCAATTCATGGACGACGTGACCCAATGGGAAAAGAAGGTGAAGCTCCCCAACCTGGACGAATGGCCTATCCGGGAAAAATGCGCCGCCTGGCTCAAGACCTGCGACCCGGAGAAGATCACCCAGGTAAACGTCGGCCCGGGCGGCACGGAACGCCTGGTGGCCCTCATGGGAGGCTATACGGACGCCATGCTGGCCATGGCTCTGGAGCCGGAGGCGGTGCGGGATCTGCTCATGGCCCTGGCCGACTTTGAGTGCAGACTCATCGACCGGTTCTGCGAATGTCTGCCCATCGACTTCATCACCTATCACGACGACTGGGGCACCGAGCGGGACACCTTCTTCAGCGAGGCCATGATGGAATCCATGGTCTTTGAGCCCACCAAAAAGATCTTCGACCATATCCACAGCAAGGGCATCATCGTGGAACACCACTGCTGTGGTCATATCGAGCGCTTTCTCCCCTACCACATCGCCGCCGGAGTGGACTTCCTGCAGATCCAGGAACGGGCCAACAACTTCGCCGCCTACAAACAGAAATACGGGGACAAGATCGGCATCGAGGTGCCCGTCCGCCCCGAAGTCCAGGATCATGACAGCGTGATCCGGGCCGTGCGGGATATGGTGGATACCTTCGGCAAGGGCGGCGGGGTGTTCAGTTCCGTCTCCGCCCGGGATCCCCGGACTGCCTGGGACGCGGTGGCGGAGCTCTACTGCTACAGCCGGGAGAAGTACGACGAGGAGCAGGGAAGATAGATCGAAACAGAAACGACAAGGGGCTGCCGTTCACCGGCAGCCCCTGTTTTATGCGCGGTATTTTTCCGTGTACCACTTCGGGACACAGACCCGAAAACCGTCGTAATCCTCGAATGCCGTCCGGCAGCGGCGGATCATGTCGTCGATATCCTCCTGCCCGAACCTTTCCGCCCACTTGATGGAGTACAGGGAAGCATGGGCTACGTATACCGCCAGGGCCTTCCAGAAAGTCTCCGGTACGGCGTCCCGGAAATAGGCGTCGATCTGGCCGACGCAGTAGGGCACGCTGACTTCCCGTCCGAAGCTCTCCAGCTTGTAAAACTCCTCGTAAGGATCCCCGACCTCCCAGCGGTTGAAGTCGATGACGCCGATGGTCCCCTCGGGCGTATGGATGAGATTGCCGGGATGGAAATCCCCATGGAGATACACGGGCTTTTCCTTCCAGATCCGGTGGATGTTCTCCTTCACATACCGCAGGGCGGTCTCATCCCCGGGGATGCGCAGGTCCGACTCCTCATACAGGGCGAGCTGCCTCAGCTTTTTGGGCTTTTTGGTCTCAGTCGGCACATCCTCCGGGCTGAGGGGGATGGAATGGATCCTCCGCAGGATCTTCCCCGCTTCCCGGCCCAGGGCGTACTGCTCTCCTTCCGTCAGCTCCGGCAGGACCTCCTCCAGGTCCCGGCCCTCCACCCAGTTCAGGAGCATATAGACGCTTTTGCCGTCCTCGCAGATCCCGAATTCCAGCGGCGCAGACAGGTTTATGCCTGTCTGCGCATATTTTGTGATGATCCCGAATTCCCTTTTCTTCTCCTCCCGCTGCCCGGCGTCGGAGAGCCGGAGCAGAAGAGAAACCCCGTCCTCCGTGGTCACCCGGAACTTCCGGTCCGCTGACCACCCCTTTTCCACCGGGGTGACGCTCCGCCAATCCACGCTGGATGCGATACCGAAGAACCGGCTCATACATTTTCCTCCATCAGGGCCAGGGCGCCGAAGAGCACGCTGTCGTCCCCCAGAGAAGCGTTTTTCAGCTCCACGGTCTTCCGGATCTCCGGCATACAATACCGGTCCACCTCGGCGAGGATCTTCTCCAGGTACAGATCCCCCAGGGCTTCGATCACTCCTCCGCCGTAGAGCACCAGGTCCGGGCTGAAAATATTGATCAGGCTGCCCGAGGCCACCGCCAGGTAATGACAGGAGCGGTCCACCGCCTCCATAGCCACAGGGTCGTTTACGGCGAGAGCCTTCTTCAGCTTCTTGCTCTTGAACACGCCGGTCTGCACCGCCTCCCCAAGGAGGCTCACCCGGCCCCGGGCCACCTGCTGCCGGATATAGGCACTCATGCCCTGCTTGCTGGAGAAGGCCTCCAGACAGCCCCGCTGGCCGCATCCGCAGAGGGGGCCCTCCGGATCCAGGACCATGTGGCCCAGCTCCGCTGCCTTGAAGGCGTTGCCGGTAAACAGTTCCCCGTTCAGGATGAGGCCGCCCCCCACCCCGGTGCCCACGAACAGGCCCACCACGTTCCGGTAACCCCGGGCTGCGCCGAAGCGGTATTCTCCCAGGACCCCCAGGTTCACGTCGTTGCCGATGTAGA
>CAMZJG010000026.1 GCA_947307505.1 uncultured Clostridia bacterium
GGAGGCCGACCCCCTGTCCGTCGCCGCTGAGATCCGCCACGATGTCCGCGCTGCCTGCTCTGGCCCGGATCTCGTTCAGGTTGATCCGCAGGCCGTTCTTGTCGATCTGCAGAGAACGCAAGCTCATCCCCCCTTGGTTTTATCTGGGTTTTTCTTTACCCTTTAGTATACGCGGTTTTTGCGTTTCAGTCAATGAAAGTGCAGACAAAAACCGCGTCCCGTTCAAAAGGACGGGACGCGGAAGAATCAGGTCGAAACGCGAAGCGTTATTTGATATCCTGTTTCTCGAACAGCGGCCGGAAATAACAAAAAAAGCCTCGCAGAGTTCGCGCTCGGAAGCGCGAAGAAAGTTGGATCATTTTCGGGCGGAATTCATTTCTGCCCGAAAATACTGCTCGCGGAACGGACTGTGCGAGCATGTTCGCGCGAAGGGACCCGCCGCGAAGCAGCGGGCGTGCGAGCCAATGCGAGTGCGGGGAGTGGAGCGGTAACCAAACTCGACCGGGAGCCCAACGAAGCGGGTCCCGGTCGAAACGCGAAGCGTTATTTGATATCCTGTTTCTCGAAAAGCAGGCGGGATACCGCCACGCATACCACCAGGACCCCCAGGCAGATCAGTGTCATGGTCATGGGGAAGGAGCCCTGTTCCCAGGCGGCCATATCCGCCTTCAGGGCGGCGGGGTAGATCAGGCCGGTATACCGGATGAGCACCCCGTACAGGGCGCTGAGGACGCCCGTGATCACCGGGTTCCGGGTGAGGAAGGCCAGGAGGAAGGGCACCGCCATGAGGCAGGTATCCACAAAAGCGTGGAGGAGGATCCGGCTCCAGACATATCCGCCCGGCAGGATCCGGAATACGGCGCTGGCGTACACCAGGGTCAGGAGCAGGATGCCCGCCAGGGAGATCAGGAAGGCCAGAAGGAAATAGAACAGGGTCTTCCCCCAGAAGACCTCCCGCCGCCGTTTGCCGATGTACAGGGAATCGTTGAATACCCGGTTGGGAAAATCCCTGGCCAGGAACATCACCGCAAAGATCAGGGGGATCACCATGAGCCCCTGGTTGCTGGCCAGCACCCAGCGGAAGTAGTAGGGGGAGCAGGCCCAGTAGACCTCGATCAGGTTTTCATACTTCGTTCCCGGCTCATCCTGCAGCACCGCCGTTTCCGGCTGGTTCTTCACCCTGGGCAGGCGCATGCGGGCGGCAGCCCCGTCGGGGCTCGTCTTGTTGTCCTGGAAGAAGTTCACGAAGGTCCCCGCGCCGGGAAGCTCCGCCAGATCGTACAGGTTGGATTCGGTCACCTTGCTCCGGGAGCTGATGAACAGGTCGCACACCAGCAGCACCGCGATCGCCAGCAGCAGTACGGCGCTCCGGCTCAGGCGGAAAAATTCGCCGCGAAATACGGTTTTCATGCGCCAAGGTCCTCCTTTCGGATGGTCTTGAAGGCGTCTTCCAGCTCCTGGGCCCGCTGCAGATCCTCCGGGATCCTGGCCTGCAGCTCCTCCCGGGTGTAGCTCCGGACGATCTTGCCCTTCTCCAGCAGAAGGTAATCCGTGGCGAAGGGGTAAAGCTCGGCGAAGAACTGGCCGGTGATCAGGGTGGTCATGGGCCGTTCCTCCATTTCCGCCTTGATCAGGTCCACGAACAGGGCGCTGTCGTCCGTGTCCAGCCCCCCGAAGACCTCGTCCAGCAGCAGCAGACGGGGGAAGGGGAGCAGGGCCATGGCGATGGCGCATTTCATTTTCAGTCCCGCGGGGCAGCCGCCCACGGTGCGGTTTCCCGTATCCCGGGGGGTGATGGCCAGAGCCTTCATCAGCTTGCCGATCCGCCCCTTGGGAAGATCCCCCAGGACGCGGCCCTGGAGCTTCAGGTTGTTGCGGATGCTCAGATCCCGGTACAGGGCGGGACCGTCGATGAGCATGCCTGTCTGATGCCTTGCGGCGTACAGACCGTCCCCGGTCTCACCCAGGATCTCCACTTCGCCGGAATCCGGCTTCACAAGACCCGCGGCGCAGCGCAGCAGGGTGGTCCTGCCGCTGCCCGGGTCGCCCAGCAGGGCGTAGATCCGCCCGGCGGTCAACTGCAGGTCCAGCCCGTCCAGCGCGGCGGCGCCGCCGTAGCGCTTGGTGAGGCCGGCAGCCCGAAATACGGTATCCGTCATTTCATCCTCTCCCTCAGCCTGCCCGCCGCGGTGAGCAGCAGCAGGACGATCATATTTGCGCAGATCACGCTGGCCCCGGTGGGGATGGCGGCCAGGTAGGAGACCAGGGTCCCCAGGAAAAAGCAGAAAACGGAAATAAATGCCGCAACGATTATAACACTCCGGAAGCGCTTGCACAAGCGCATTGCGCTGAGAGCGGGAAAAATCAGCAGACCGGAGATGAGCATGCTCCCCATCATCCGCATCCCCACCACGATGGTCAGGGCGGTGAGCAGGGCGATGAGGGCGTTGTACGCCCCCACCCGCACCCCGGTGGCCCGGGCGAAGGTCTCATCGAAGGTGACGGCGAAGATCCGGTTGTAGAACAGGACGAAGAGGATCAGCACGGTCAGGGCGATGGCGGCGCTGAGGATCACATCCTCCCGGGACATGGAGAGGATGCTGCCGAAGAGGTAGTTGTTCACCTCGGTATTCATCCCTGTGGACAGGGAGATGAGGATGACCCCCACCGCCAGGGCGCAGGTGGAAAGAAGGCCGATGGCCGCGTCCCCCTTGATCCTTCCGCTGGAGGAGATGCGCAGGAGGAGAAAGGCGGCGGCCACCACCACGGGAATGGCCACGGCCAGGGGTGCGGCGTTCAGCACGGTGGCGATGGCCAGGGCGCCGAAGCCCACGTGGCTCAGTCCGTCCCCGATCATGCTGTACCGCTTCAGCACCAGGCTGACTCCCAGGAGGGCGGCGCACAGGCTCACCAGGGTACCCACCAGCAGGGCCCGGGTGAGAAAGGTGTAGGAGAGCATCTCCCGCAGAGTATCCAGCATATACATCCCCCTCCCTCAGTCACGGCCTTCCATGAAGGTGCGGCCGATCTCGCTGTCGGCATATTCCTCCGCCGGGCCGAAGAAAAGGGGCACGGTGCGCAGATGGAGGATCGTCCTGGCCCGCTCGATGGCGCAGTCCACGTCGTGAGAGACCATGATGATGGTGACTCCTTCCCGGTTCAGATCCTGGATGATCCGGTACAGCTCCGCGCTGATCACCGGGTCCAGCCCGGTGACGGGCTCATCCAGCAGGAGGAGCTTCCGGGTGGCGCACAGGGCCCGGGCCAGGAGCACCCGCTGCTGCTGTCCTCCGCTCAGATCCCGGTAGCAGGCGTTTTTCAGCTCCGTCAGGCCCAGCTTTTCCAGACATTCCGCCGCCCGGCGCTTTTCGGAACGGGGGTAGAAGGGCTTCGCCCGGCAGCCGGAAAGGACCACCTCCCCCACGCTGGCGGGGAAGTCCTTCTGGGCCGGAGTCTGCTGGGGCAGATACCCCACCTCCGTCTGCCGGAGGCCGTCCCCGTAGGTGATGGCGCCGCTTTTGGGCTTCTTCAGCCCCAGGAGGGCCTTGATGAGGGTGCTTTTGCCGGAGCCGTTTTCCCCCACGATGCAGAGGTAGTCCCCGGGCTCCACGGAAAAGGTCAGGTCCTGCACCGCGGTCTTGCCCTCGTAAGCCAGACACAGGTCCCTGCAGGCGATGAGCGACATATCAGTACAGCGCCTCCTTCAGCGCCTCCAGGTTCTTGGCCCAGAGGGTCAGATAGGTCTCTCCGGCCTGGAAGGCGTCCCGGGAGACGGTATGGCCGGACCAGAGGGTGAGGACCCTGGCCCCGGTGGATTCGGCGATGGTGTCCGCGATCTTCCCGGCGCTCAGGTCGCAGCGGAAGACCACGGGGATCCCTTCCGCCTTCACCAGGTCGATGAGGTGGGCGACGGTGGCGGGGTTCACATCCGTGCCGCTGGAGCAGCCCGGGAAGGCCGCGGCATAGCTGAGACCGTATTCCCGCACGAAGTACAGGAAGGGGAACCGGTCCCCGAAGACCAGCAGCTGCCGCTTCGCGTTTTTCACCAGTTCCCGGAGGGAGATATCCAGCTCCCGCAGCTTTTGGATATAGGCTTCCGCGTTGGCAGTATAGGCGGCGGCGTTTTCCGGGTCCGCCTCCTTCAGGGCGTCCCGCACCGCCTCGGTGATGGCAATGGCGTTCACCGGGGAGGTCCACACGTGTTCGTCGTACTCCGTCTCCTCCCCCTCTTCCTCTTCCTCTTCCGCGGTCATGAATTCCTGGATCTCCTCCTCCCGGAGGGCGCAGCAGTCCATGAGGGAGAGGATGATCTTCCCCTCCCGGTCCCCGCTGTCCAGGATCCGGTCCAGCCACACGTCGCTCTCTCCGCCGCCGTAGACGAAGACCCGGCAGGCGCCGATGCGGGCGATATCCTGGGGGGTGGGCTCATAGGAATGGGCCTCCGCTCCGGGGGGGAGGAGCAGCGTGATCTCCGCCAGGTCTCCCGCCACCGCCCGGACAAAGTCGTATTCCGGAAAGGCGGCGGCCGTGACCTTGAGCTTATCCCCGCTCCCGGAAGGGGATCTCCCGGCGCAGCCGGCAAAGAGCAGGACCGCCAGCAGGAAAAACAGCATCATTCTTTTCATGCTTCCTGCCTCTTTGCCAGACAATCCCGGCAGACCCCGAAGATGGAGGTGCGCAGGGGATCCGTGCGGAAGCCGTGCTCCCGGAACAGATGCTCCGCCAGCCGGTCGAACTCCTCGCATTCCAGGTGGATGAGGCGGCCGCATTCGCCGCACTTCAGATGGAGATGCCCGTGGCAGCCGGGGGTTCCGTCCTCGGCATACTGATAGCAGGCGGGCTCCCCGTCGTTGATATATTTCCGCACCAGCCCCCGGGCCTCCAGCTTCTCCAGCTGCCGGTAGATGGTGGAGATCCCCACCTTTTCCGGCAGGTTTTCCGCGATCTCCTGCACGCTCACGTGCCGGCCTCCCAGGCTCTCCAGGTATTCCTGCACCAGCCTGCCCTGTCTCGTCTCGTACGCCATGGCAGTTGCTCCCTTCCCATCGGATAAAATATGAAAATGAAAATCAATTTCAAAAGCGCGCCTATTATATCCCGGGCCAAAAAAACTGTCAAGGGCGTATTGACAAGCCCTCTGCCCCGCGGGTATACTGTGGGCGAATCGAATAGCCTTATCGAGAGTGGCGGAGGGATCGGCCCTGTGAAGCCACGACAACCTGCATGGGCGGTCAATCCCGTGCAAGGTGCCAAATCCGACGGACGAACGAGAGATAAGGCGCTGCAGAAGCTGGTTCGCGCTCCGTCGGTGAGACGGAGCGCTTTTTCTTGTTAAAAGGGGGAGAGAAATGAGCATCATCAAGGACCCTGCGCTGGCGGAGGCCGGACGGCAGAAGATCCGCTGGGTGCGGGATTTCATGCCCGCCCTTTCAGGGATCGAGGCCCGTTTTGAGCGGGAACAGCCCTTTGCGGGGAAGCGCATCGCCGTTTCCGTGCATCTGGAGGCCAAGACCGCAAATCTGGCCCTGGTACTGAAAAAGGGCGGGGCGGAGGTCTTCCTCACCGGTTCCAACCCTCTGTCCACCCAGGACGACGTGGCGGCGGGCATCGCCTCCCTGGGGGTGGAGACCTTCGGCATCCACGGCGTGGACGCGGCGGGGTACGACCGCCTCCTGCGGGAGACGCTGAAATGCCGTCCCCACATCCTCATCGACGACGGGGGAGACCTGATAAACCTCATCGGCGGGGACTGCGCGGAGTATGGGGACTGCCTCCTGGGCGGCTGCGAGGAGACCACCACCGGCATCCTGAGGCTGAAGGCCCGGGAGCGGGAGGGCTGCCTGCCCTGTCCCATGGTGGCGGTGAACGACGCCAAGGCCAAGCACTACTATGATAATAAGTACGGCACCGGTCAGTCCGTGTGGGACGGCATCCTGCACACCACCAACCTCATCGTGGCGGGGAAGACCGTGGTGGTGGCGGGCTACGGCTGGTGCGGCAAGGGCGTCGCCATGCGGGCCGCCGGTCTGGGTGCGGACGTGATCGTCACGGAAGTGGACCCCTTCAAGGCGCTGGACGCCACCATGCAGGGCTTCCGGGTCATGCCCATGGATCAGGCGGCGGCCCTGGGGGACATATTCATCACCGTGACCGGCTGCCGGGACGTGATCACCCCGGCCCATTTCGCGAAGATGAAAAACAACGCCATCCTCTGCAACGCCGGCCATTTTGACGTGGAGGTGGACGTGGCGGGGCTCCGGGCCATGGCCGTGAAGGTCGAGGAGCGGCGGGAAAATATCCAGGGCTACACCATGCCGGACGGGAGGATCCTGAATGTGCTGGGAGAGGGCAGACTGGTGAACCTGGCCTGCGGCAACGGTCACCCGGCGGAGATCATGGATATGTCCTTCGCCGTGCAGGCCCTCACCGCGGAGTGGATCGCAAAACAGGATAAACTGGAAAAGAAACTGTATGCCGTGCCGGAGGAGATCGACGAGGAGATCGGGCGGGTGAAGCTGGCGGCCATGGGCCTCAGCATCGACGTCCTCACCCCGGAGCAGGATCGTTACCTCCACAGCTGGCAGGTGTGATACGAAAGGAGAAAGAACATGAGCAAGCGGCTGTTTACTTCGGAATCCGTAACGGAAGGCCATCCCGATAAACTCTGCGACCAGATCTCCGATGCGGTTCTGGACGCCATCCTGGCCCAGGACCCCACCGGACGCGTGGCCTGCGAATGCACCGCCACCACCGGTATCATCTACATCATGGGGGAGATCACCACCAACTGCTACGTGGATATCGGCCGGGTAGCCCGGGACGTGGTGCGGGAAGTGGGCTACACCGACTCCGCCTACGGCTTCGACGCGGAGACCTGCGCCGTCCTCACCAGCATCCATGAGCAGAGCGCGGATATCGCCATGGGCGTGGACCGGGCTCTGGAGGTCCGGGGAGAGAAGACGGATGAACTGATGAACGGCGCCGGGGACCAGGGCATGATGTTCGGCTATGCCTGCAACGAGACCCCGGAGCTGATGCCTCTGCCCATCTCCCTGGCCCATAAGCTGGCCATGCGCCTCACCGAGGTGCGGAAGAACGGCACTCTGCCCTACCTCCGGCCCGACGGAAAGACCCAGGTGACGGTGGAGTACGGGGAGGACGGGAAGCCCTGCCGGGTGGATACCATCGTCATCTCCACCCAGCATGATCCCGAGGCGGAGCTGGATACCATCCGCCGGGATATGATCCGGCACGTGGTAGAGCCCGTGGTGCCTGCGGCGCTTCTGGATGAGGATACAAAATATTATGTAAACCCGACCGGCCGCTTCGTCATCGGCGGTCCCCATGGGGACAGCGGCCTCACCGGCCGGAAGATCATCGTGGACACCTATGGCGGCTATGCCCCCCATGGGGGCGGCGCCTTCTCCGGCAAGGATCCCACCAAGGTGGACCGGAGCGCCGCCTACGCCGCCCGGTGGGTGGCGAAGAACGTGGTGGCCGCGGGGCTGGCGGAGAAGTGCCAGGTGGAGCTGGCCTACGCCATCGGCGTGGCCCAGCCCGTGAGCGTGCTGGTGGATACCTTCGGCACCGGCAAGGCGGACGACGGAGAACTGGAGAAGGCCATCCGCAAGGTCTTCGATCTGCGGCCCACCGCCATCATCCGCAGCCTGGATCTGCAGAAGCCCATCTACCGGAAGCTGGCGGCCTACGGCCATATGGGGCGCACGGATCTGGACGTCTCCTGGGAGCATACGGACCGGGCTGACGCTCTGAAGGAGGCCATGGGCCTGTGAATACCCTGTTTCGGAATATCCGCGCCCTTCTGCCGGAAGGTGTCCGGGAGACCTGCGTCTGCGTCTCCGGCGGGAAGATCCTCGCCGTGGGGGAGGTCCCGGCGGATTTTCGGGCGGACACGGTGGTGGAGGGGAAGGACAGGCTCCTGATCCCCGGCCTGGTGAACGCCCATACCCATGTGTACATGACCATGTTCCGGGGCTGCGCCGACGACCTGAGCTTTACGGACTGGCTGTTCGGCCATATCGACCCCCTGGAGAGCAAAATGACCCGGGAGGACTGCTACTGGGCCACCCTCCTGGGCTATCTGGAGATGATCTCCACCGGCACCACCGCCTGCCTGGATATGTACGTCTTTACCGAGACCGCCCTGCGGGCGGCGGAGGAGAGCGGCTTCCGGGCGGCCCTGAGCCGGGGCCTCACCGGCGGCGCCGGGGATCCGGAGGGGGGCAAGCGCCGCATCCGGGAGGCCCTGGAGGAGATGGAGGACTGGAAGGGGAGCACGGACCGGATCCGCTTCTTCCTGGGTCCCCACGCCCCCTATACCTGCGATCCGGATTATCTTCGGGAGATCGCGGATCTGGCGGAGGAGCGGAAGCTTCCCCTGCATCTGCATCTGTCGGAGAGCGTCAGCGAGCAGGAAGGCATCCGGGAGAAGTACGGCTGCACCCCGGCGGAATATTTCGACCGGGCGGGGATCCTGCGTCCGGGGACCGTGGCCGCCCACTGCGTATACGTCAGCGAGAGCGATATGCGCCTGCTGGCGGAGCGGGGGGTCACGGCGGTGACCAATCCCGCCAGCAACCTGAAGCTGGGCAACGGGGTGGCCCCCGTGCCGGATCTGCTCCGGGCCGGGGTGAACGTGGCCCTGGGGACCGACGGCGCCGCCAGCAACAACGCCCTGAACCTGTTCCGGGAGCTGAACCTGGTGACCCTGCTGCACAAGGGCCTCCGGGGGGATCCCACGGAGCTGCCCGCGTCCCAGGGGCTGCGCATGGCCACGGAGAACGGGGCCAGGGCCCTGGGCTGGGAGAAGCTGGGGCGGATCGAAGCCGGGTGGACCGCGGACCTGGCGGTGCTGGACCTGGACCGGGTGAATCTGCGCCCCTGGAACGATCTCCTCTCCTCCCTGGCCTACGCGGCGGGCGGCAGCGAGGTGGAGAGCGTCATGGTGGAGGGAAAGTTCCTCATGAAGGACCGGGAGTTCCTCACCATCGACCGGGAGCGGGTGCAGTTCGAGGTGGACAGGACCTGCAGAAGACTGGGGCTGCTGTAAAGAATACTGAAAACTGAAGAATGAATAACCGTTGAATAGATTATGGAGGCCGCTGCGCGATCCCGCGCAGCGGCCTCAGACTATAGATAAAGCCGTAAAACGGGACGATACCGGAAAGGAAGAAAGTGTGAAAGAAACCCATCAGGGGTGTCTTTCGCGTTCAATCATAAGTTTTTCGAACAATCTTTTCCCTATTCCCTGTTCGAAAAACTTGCTTCAGCGGGGCGACAAGACTTTGTCGACACGCTGAGGCCGCTGCGCGATCCCGCGCAGCGGCCTCCCTGTTATT
>CAMZJG010000027.1 GCA_947307505.1 uncultured Clostridia bacterium
CCCTCAAAGAGGGAGCCTGAACGGTAAGACCCGGTTATTTGCCGGGTTTCTTTTTTGCCCTGCGTGTTGACATGATGTAAACACTGTGCTATCCTGATGACGACAAGATGTAAACAATACCTTGGGATCGCAAAGGAGGCGCGTTTATGGGCAGGCTGATCCGGTGCCAGCTGTATGTCATTCTCCACAGCAAGGGAGCGCTCCTGCTCCTGGCGGTGTCCCTGGTCCTGTGCTGGGTCTTCCTCAACGACGGAGGAGACGCCGTACGGGACGTACCATCCATGGAGAAGGAGATCGCGGAGCGGGCGGAACGGGATTTCGATTACCTGGGTATGGTGAAATCCCACGCGGACCTGGAGGATGTGGCGGACCTGGAGGAACTGGTATCCATCCTGCGGCGGCGTCAGGTCATGGGAGTCCCGGACTTCACCGTGAACGGGATGCTCTTTCTGCTCTTCTTCCTGCCGGGGATCACCCTCACCCCGGGGCTGGGGAAGAGCCGGGGGATGGGCCGGGAGCTGCAGGCCTATGGCAGGACGAAACCCCTGCTCAGCCGGATGCTCCTGAGCGGGGCCTTCTGCCTCCTGCTGAGCACGGGGCTGTTTTTTCTCGCCATCCGGATCTGGACGGACCCCGGCGCAGCGGCGCCGGGGCTGCTTCTGCGGTATTGGGTCATCGTGCAGTTCTATGTCCTGGCCCTCCTGTGCTACAGCTATTTCATGCACACCCTCTTTCGCCGCGCTGCCGTGGCCGCCTCGGTGATGATCCTGGCGGAGGCCGTCCTCCATGAGATCATCCCCGGCCTGCGGATCTTTTACCCCATCAGCCTGCTCCCTTATTACAACCAACAGGCCTATCTGAACACCGCCGGTCTGCTGGGGGCGGACTGCCCGGCCGGGACCTTCCTGACCTTCTGCGGCGTCTGCCTGCTCTATATCGTGACCTGCCCCATCCTGGCCATCCTGCTTTTCCGGCGGCGGGAAGTGCGGTAAACGGGAGGATAAGATAATGATCGTGTTGGAAACCAAAGACCTCACCAAGGTCTACAAGGAGAAAGTGATCGATCTCCGGGATCGGCGGATCAATCTGAAGGATCGAATGGAGTTCAAGGCCCTGGACGGGGTGGATCTGGCTCTGGAGTCCGGGCATATCTACGGTCTGGTGGGGAACAACGGGGCGGGGAAGACCACCCTCATGCGCCTGATCGCGGGCCTGGCCCTGCCCACGGGCGGGAGCCTCTCCCTTTTCGGAGCGGGATCGGAGAAAGAACTTTTCGCCGCCCGGCAGCGCCTGGGCAGTCTGATCTCCCAGCCCGCGGGGTACGAGGATCTGAGCCTGTGGCAGAACCTGGTGAGCCAGAGCATCCTTCTGCCCCATGTGACCCGGAAGGACCTGTCCGATCTGTGCAGCCTGGTCGGTCTGGAGCGCAGTGCCCGGAGCCGGTCCCTGCGGAAGGCCTCCACCGGGGAAAAGCAGCGGTACGGTCTCGCCGCCGCCCTGATGGGAGAGCCGGATCTCCTCCTTCTGGACGAGCCCATGAACGGCCTGGATCCCGGCGGAACCGCGGATACCCGGGACCTGCTGCTCCGGCTGAACCGGGAGCGGGGCCTGACCATCCTCATCTCCAGCCACCTCCTGGGGGAGCTGCACCGGGCGGCCACGGACTACATCTTCCTCCATAAGGGGAAGGTGCTGGAGACGATCACGGCGGAGGAACTGGACCGACGCATCGCAGAGGAAAAGCTCCGGGACGTGGAGGCCTATTTTCTGGCTCTGGTGAAGAGCGCGAAGGAGTATTCCCTGTGAGGGCCTGCCTCCGCTGGCAGCTCCGGGTGCTTTCCTGCGCCTGGTGGCTGCTCCTGCTCCTGCCGGTGCTGGCTCTGCTCCTGGGCTGGGAGGCTGCCGCCGTCCCTGCGGCCTATCTCCGCCGGGGCGCGGAACCGGATCCCCGCTCCGCTCTGGCCCTGGTCCTGGATGTACGGCATCTTTTCCCCCTGGCGGGGGCGGTGTGGGCGTCCCTGTTCATGGGGATGGACTATCACGCGGAGGCGCAGTCTCTGGCTCTGAGCCGGGGGTACCGCCTTGGCCAGGTGATCCGGAGCAAATATCTCCTGTTCCTCCTGGGCTGCGCCCTTGTCTCCGTAACGGAGCAGGTCTTTGCGGTCCTCACGGCGGCGCCGGGGGTTTCTGTCCTGCCCGCCGCCTTTCTGCTGCGCTGCTTCTGCCTGCGGCTTGCGCTGGATATGGGGATGATGACGCCTCCGGCGCTCCTCTGTCTGTTGGGGAGGGAGAACCTGTATATCCGGCTCCTGGGGTTGGTGTACGGCGTCGCCCTGTGGCGGCTCATGGGGAGCCATTATGCCCTGTGGCTGCAGTACGCCGGATGGGGGAGGGCGGAATGGCTGGCCCTCTGGCCTCTGGCGGCGCTGATCGTGGGGACGGTGGGGTGCCTGGTCGATACGCAGGCCGTGCATATCCGGCGGATAAGGGGCAAGGTAAAATTCAGTGGTTCCCGGGGAACATGATTTGCGCTCGCGCATGAATGCGGGGCATGGGAGAAAAAGCACCGTCCATGGGTTCGGCCATGGACGGTGTTCCTGATTCCGTTTCTTATGCTTCTCCCTGACTCATTTTCAGGGCCAGGGCTTCATATGGGGCGTTTTCCTCCATCCAGGCCAGACCGTACATGTATTCCGTTTGCTCGCATTCCTTGAGCCAGGAGCACCAGCAGAGCCAGGCAGTCTGGTGGTACATGCCCGGTTCGATCCCGGCGGCCTCGCCCCCGGCCAGGTCCTGCACCAGCCGCCAGAGGAGCAGGTTCCGCAGCTCCTGCCTCTCCTCCTCCGGAGTGGGGTCCCGATAGTTTTTGGCGATGTCACCGTTGCTGGAATACTTCGTCCCCGGGTTTTCCATTTCCAGGAAACGGGAGAAGACCCAGCGCAGGGTATGATCTCCCAGATACAGCAGGTTCTGATAGGTCCCGGCTGCGCTGCGGAGCTTTTCCCGCACGTCTTCACCCGGTGCGGCCTCCAGCGCCGCGAACAGACGCTCCGCCAGGGCGGGACCGTTGATCCCGAAGCGCTCCACAGCCTGGGCATAGCAGCCTTGACGGAGCTTCATGGGCCAGCCTGCGGTCTCTGCGATCCGATCATAGGCGGAGACGGTAAAGGGGAAATGGGCTTCAAAGTCCAGGCCGAAGGCTTCCCCCTCCCTGGTGAACCGGTATTCCGTCAGGAGGTAAACCCCGCCGTCATTCCGGAAGCGAAGAAGGACGGGATTGGAGCCGCCCCCCGCATCTGCCAGCCGCTGCCCGTCCCAGGTAAACTCGATGTATTCGGTCTGGAGCCAGACCGTCGTCTCCTGGGCGTTCTCTTCCAGGGCCAGGACACCGTGGCTCTCGGCGGCAAAATCGCCCTTCAGGTATCGGCCGTCGTTTTGCTCCAGGATCGCCCGGTGGACGGCCTCCTCCAGCTGGGAGGAGAGAACGGGCTCCGTCCACTCCGGCGCGGCGGCCTTCGCTCCCCGGGGATCCGTACACAGGAACACCGCCGCGGCGGCGCAGAGAAGCAGGGGAAGAACGGTGAGCAGAAAACCGGGTGTTCTGTAGTTCATCACCGCCTGGATGCGGCTCTTCACCCCCGTTTCCCCGAAAGCCAGAGGACTCAGGAGGCGCCTCGTCCGGGGGCCGGAGCAGTCCAGCAGGGCGGAGGCATACCGTTTCCGCTCCGCCTCCGTAAAGCCCCGGATGACCCGCTCGTCGCAGCTGAGCTCCAGGTCCCGGCAGAACAGGAACCAGCAGAGCCAGAGGAAGGGACTGAACCAGAAGACGCTGAGGATCAGCCAGCCCAGGAGCTTCCACCAGGGGTCTCCCCGGCGGAGATGGGTCCGTTCATGCCGCAGCGCGGGTTCCCGCAGCGTTTCCTCCAGATTTGCCGGAAGGTAGATCCGGGGACGGAAAAGCCCCAGGATAAAGGGCGTGTCGATCCGGTCGCTGAGCCAGACCCGTTCCACCAGACGGATGGACTCCCGCAGCCTTCTCCTCAGCCGGAGAAAGCTCCCCAGGGCATAGCCCAGCATTCCCAGGGTCCCCAGGAGCCAGAGGGGAGCAAGAGGGGCAAGGGGAGAGACCGGTTTGCCTCTCTGCGGCTCCACCGGGTCCAGCAGAAGAGCGGAGCCGTCCACCGGGGTATAGATCTCCAGCCCCGGAGCGTCTGCATCCCCGGCCTGGTGGAAGTATTCCACCTGCCCGGCCTCGCTCACGGGGATCCCCGCACCTCCCAGCACGGAGAGGGGGGAGGTCAGGTGCAGGGGCAGGAGAAGCCGCAGGGCCACCAACGCCCACATCAGGCAGCGTACCCATTTGGGTCCCCAATAGAAGAGAAAGCGCAGCAGGATCGCCGCAGCCAGCAGCAGGAACACCGCCCGGCTCCGGTTCAGCAGATCCAGCAGCACGGGAATGAGCCTTTCCCCCAGGCTCAGCCAGAGGGATACGAGGTTCATTTTCCTTCCTCCAGCCCGTCGATCAGGGCCCGGAGCTCCTTGACCTCCGCCTCCGTCAGCTTCCGGCGCCGGGTGAAAGCCGCCAGAAAGGCGGGGACACTGCCCCCGAAAGAGGAGTCAATCAGCTGCTCGCTCTTTACGGCTTCATAGGTCTCCCGGCTCATGCGGGAACGGACGGTCCCCTCCTCCAGGGTGAAAAGACCCTTATCGCAGAGGCGGCGGAGAACGGTGTACATGGTGCTGCGCTTCCAGCCCAGCTCCCTCTGGGCCAGGGCGGTCAGCTCGCCGGTGGAGATGGGCTCCCGGGACCAGATGAGCTCCGCGAAACGGGTCTCGATGAGGCCCATGGTCAGGTCAGACATGGAGATCCCTCCTTGTTTACAAGATATAGACAATTTGAGTTTACAGGATGTAGATAGGATTGTCAAGGGAAAGAACAGGAAAAAGCCCGGCCCGGGGGGTAAACCGGGTCGGGCTGAAGGATGCGTATGCGTTTTATTTCCCCAGCTTTTTCAGCAGTTCCGGGATCAGGGCTTCGAAGTATACCCCGTAGCGGATGCCCTCGGGATCCTCCGCGGTGATGCGGATGCAGTCCGCGGTGTAGTCCGCAGCCAGACGCAGGCTCTCCCCCAGGGTGCGGCCCAGCATCAGGCCGCCGGTGACCACGCTGGCGAAGATGTCTCCGGTGCCGTGGAAAGAAGCCTCCACCCGGGAGTGGAAGTAGGCGTCCGTCTCCCCGGTCTCGGCGGAATAACTCATGAAGCCGATCTTCCCGGGATCGAAGCTCACCCCCGTGAGGACGGCGGTCTTCGCCCCCAGATCGCAGAGCCGCTTCAGGGTATCGGAGACCTGCGCCTCCGTATAGGTCCCGGGGGCCAGATAGGGCCGGTCCAGCAGGAAGGCCGCCTCCGTCAGGTTGGGGAGGATCACGTCCGCCCTGCCGCAGAGTTTGGCCATCTCCAGGGCGAAATCCGGAGTGAAGCCGGCGTACAGGCTGCCGTTATCCGCCATCACCGGGTCCACCAGCTTCAGGGCGTTTTTGCCGAAGCGGCGGAAATAGTCCTCCACCAGGCCGAGCTGCCGCTTGGAGCCCAGATAGCCGGTGTAGACGGCGTCGAAGCGGAAGCCCTCCTTCTCCCAGTGGTCGGCGATGGGAGGCAGGTCCTCCGTCAGGTCCCGGAAGGTATAGCCGGAGAACATGGTATGGGTGCTGAGCACGGCGGTGGGGACGACGCAGGTCTCCACCCCCATGGCGGAGAGGATGGGCAGGGCCACGGTGAGGGAGCACTTGCCCAGGCAGGAAATATCCTGAATGGTGATGATCCGTTTCATGGCTCTCCCTCAGCGGCTGCGCATAAGGCGCAGGGCCATCTGCTCCCGGGAGAGCTGGACGGTGGACAGACCGAACCGCTCCTGTACCTGCTCGCAGTAATTCAGCAGCAGTTCCACATCCCCGAACAGCAGCTCGAAGAACAGATAATAGGTGGGCTGGCGCTTATCATCCACCACCAGCTCCCCATTGTCGAAATCCATGCTCACCCGGGTGCGGTCCGGCAGGTACAGGGTGGTGGACAGGCGATGGGCGACGGTATCGAACCAGTGCCGCAGGGGGGCGGAGGAAGCGGTCTCCCGGAAGGACTGGGGCGCGCCCCGGAGCATCAGAGGCTCCACCATATCCCCCTCCTGCTCATAAGGGGCCACGTACTGGATCCCCTCGTACAGACCGGGGAACTCCCGCCGAAGGCGGAGCCCCTGCTGCAGTTCGATCACGGGGATCTGCCGGGAGCGGGTGACGCTGAGGCTGAAGCCCCGGCTCATGAGGGACCAGTTATCCGTATCGTAGAATTCCAGGCAATGCTCGCTGCGGCTGTAATCATCCTTCACATACCGGAGGATGAGGTCGTCCCTCAGCAGTTCATTGAGGAACTGGGCGTCCGGCAGCGTATACTGTACGCGAACGACGCTGGGCATTGCGCGCACCTCCTTGTTCAGCATGGGTATCTTTGTTGCTTATCCTTCATTATAACAAGTTTCTCCGGGGTTGACAACAGGGAAGAAGGGGCAGGGGTCGAGGTTCCGGTCAGAGATTCCGAGCCGGATCAAACGATAAGGTTCCTGCTTTCCTTCTCCCGGGCCGCATCGCCGGCGGAGGCAATGTGACGATTATCAGAGTAGATTCATCAAACGCATCCGGCAGAGGATTGCGGAACTGCGGTATTGTCCCGCATCTGTCAGCCGCCTTGCGGTGGGACGGCGTCTGCTGCTTTCCCCCAGGGGAAGGCAGCCGCTGCGGCGGGACGGGGGACGAAAAAAACGGATTGCCGCGTCGGCGTAAACGCCTCCTCGCAATGACGGAGGACGGGGACTCCTCTGACAGCAGCCCGCTGCCGCTTCGCCGGGGACCCCGGCGTTTTTCTGCCCCGCGACAGGGCCCGACAGCATTTCCCCCTATCCGTGGCCTATACTGCCCGCAGGAACAAAAGCGGGAGGCGAGGAAATGGATCGAAGAAACGACGGGGAGAGGCTCGCGGCGCGGGGGGCATCCCTCCTGGATATGGCCCTGGAGAAGCTGGGAGAGCGGGGCAAGCGGGCGGCGGCCCTGGCCGCCCGGCTCCTTGGCGGCTGGCTGTTGGGACGGGTGACATTTTTCGGAGGCTGCGCGCCTCTGGGCCCCGGCTTCACAGGGGCCTGCGGCGGGGGAGCGGAGGGGGCCTTCGCCGCGGCGGGGGCCATGTTGGGAGCGGTGAGCCGCCTGGGGCTTGCGGAAGGCGTCCGGTATGCGGCGGCGGACCTGCTGATCTATGCCGCCGCCGTCCTGCTCCGGGGCCTGGCCGTCCGGCGGAAGCCCTGGTTCATGCCCCTGATCTGCCTGGTCATGAGCGCCTGCGTAGGGGCGGTGTACCTGTATTACGGGCCGGGGGGCGCGGGCCCCTGGCTTCTGTTCGGGGCGGAAACGCTGCTGGCGGGCGGGAGCTGCGTCCTGTACGGCGTGCTGCTGCGGCCGGGGGAACGGGGAGACCGGGCAGGCCCCGCCCTGCTGGTGCTGGGAGCCTCCCTGGCCCTGTCCCTGTGGGACGTCCGGCCCTGGGGGATCCTGTCCCTGGGTCGGCTCATGGCGGCCTTCGCCGTGCTGGCCGGAGCCTATACCGCCGGAGCCCCAGGAGGCAGCCTCATGGGTATGGTCCTGGGCCTGAGCCTGGACGCCGCTGCCGACACCCCGGGTCTGTGCACCCTGGCTCTGGGGGCGGCGGGGGGCTTCGCCGGGCTTTTCCGGGGCAGGGGAAGACTGGCGGCGGCGGTGTGCTACGTGACAGCCAACGCCATCGCCGCTTTCTGGGCCGCCGGGCCGGAGCTGCGCAGCGCCCTGCTGTATGAGGGCTTCGTCGCCTCCGTGGTCTTCCTGCTGCCCACGGAACGATTTTATGTAAACCTAATGCCCCGGGAGCAGGGAATGGGGAAGGGGGCGGAGGCCGCCCTGGCGGATCTGCTGGAGCGTACGACGCTGGCAGCCTCCGCGCTCCGGGATCTGGAACGGCTCCTGGAGGAGACGCCGGAGGCGGGGAAGAACGACGAGGATCTGCTGAGCGTCTTCGACGTGGCGGCGGAGACCGTCTGCCGCCGCTGCCGCCGCCGGGACGTGTGCTGGGGCAAGGAATACGAGGATACCCGGGGGGCCATGATCACCGCTGCCGGGAAGATGGACAGGCGGGGGGAGGCGGAGCCGGAGGACCTGCCCCAGTGGTTCCGGGACCGGTGCCTGGATGTGCGGGGACTCACCCGGGCGGTGAGCCTGGAGCTGAAAGCGCTGTATGCCCGGCGGCAGATGAAAAGCCGCCTCCGGTCAGACCGGGAGCTGTTGTGCCGCCAGTACGGGGATTTCGCCCTGGCCCTGGCCGGACTGGGGACGGGGGAACCGCCGGGCCGGGGAGAACGGCGGCTGGAGCGGAAGCTGGACGACTTTCTGCGGGAGTACGCGCCGGGAACGGAATGCGGGATATTCCGGGATCGGAACCGGCGGCTGCGGGTGGAGATCCGGGGGCCCGGGGCGGCGGTGCTTCCCCTGCGGGAGGGCTGGCTGAAGCGGATCCAGGGGGTGCTGGATCTGCCCCTGGTGTGCCCGGAGCCCGGGGGAAGCAGTCTGCGCCTGTATGAGGCGGAGCCCCTGGAGGCGGAGGTGGGCATGGCCTCTGCGGGAAAGGCAGGAAGGGAGCCCAGCGGGGACTATGCCCGGTTCTTCAAAACATCGGAGGGCTGCCTGTTCCTCCTCCTGGCGGACGGCATGGGCAGCGGCGGGGAAGCCGCCCGGGAGGGAGCGGAAACCGGGGAGCTGGCGGAACGCCTCCTTCGGGCAGGGCTGGAGCCGGAGGCGGTGCTGCGGCTGCTGAACACCGCCCTCATGCTTCGGTGCGAAAAGCGCATGTGTCCCGCAAGCCTGGATCTCATGCGGGTGGATCTGTTTACCGGGGAGACCCTGGTATACAAATACGGAGCGGCCCCCAGCTATGTGCGGGAGGGAGAACAGATCCGGGTGGTGCAGGGAAAATCCCGGCCCGCCGGCTTGAGTCTGGAAGGTCCGGATCTGACCCGTCTGCGGCTGGAGCCCGGCTCCGCCGCCGTGATCCTCAGCGACGGAGCGGCCCGGGCGGAGGTGATCCGGGACAAGCTCCGGGACAGCCGCAGCGGGGGCATGAAGGCCCTGGCGG
>CAMZJG010000028.1 GCA_947307505.1 uncultured Clostridia bacterium
TCTTGCCCCGCTCGGCGCAGGCGGCAGGCTCCGCCATCAGGACCACCGCGTCCGCGGGGATATAGTCCGCTCCGCAGGTCATGCGGGAAAAACTCAGGGCCATGTATTTATCCGCGGAATTCAGGGGCAGCCGCTGCCGCAGCCGCTCCAGATCCTCCGTTATCACCCGGATCAGGTCCCGGGAAGGGTTTTTCCGTTTCCGGACCCGCTTCAGCAGCTCCTCCAGCCGGTCCGCCAGGCCTTCCTCTCCCCCCTCCGCCAGCGCGGGAAGTGCTTCCGCGGCGGGAAGCAGCACCGTCTCCCGCAGGTTCTCCGTCCGCCGCTGGGTCTCCGGATCAAAATAGCCCATGGCGTCCAGTTCATCTCCGAAGAACTCGCACCGCACCGGAAGGGAGGCGGCGGGGCTGAAGAAATCCACGATTCCGCCCCGGCGGGCAAACTGGCCCGGGCCTTCCACCGCGTCGTACCGCTGATATCCGCAGAGGAGCAGAGCTTCCGTCAGTTTTTCCGGTCCGTCCTCCCCGCCCTGGCGCACCTGGGCGCAGGCGGAATCCAGCCGCTCGGGAGGAAGGGTGCGCTGCATGAGGCCGTCCGGGGTGGTCACCACCACGCCCGCCCGTTCCCGCAGGAGGGCCAGCAGGGTGCGGAGGCGGGTCTGCTCCCCTTCCCGGGAGACGCTGTCCGCATGGAAGAAGGTGAACTCCCGGCCATACAGGGGCCAGACCTCCTCCTGGCACAGGGTCTCCAGATCCCCCCGCATCCGCTCCGCCTCCAGCTCATCCGGACAGATTAGCACAAGGGGACGGCCGCTCTCCCTCCGGAGGGCGGCAGCGACATGGCTCTTATGAATGGGACTGAGGCCGCTGTACACGGCGGGGCACCCGCCGTATTCCACCCGCTGCATCAGTTCCTTGAACCCCTTCTCTCCCATGAGGGCGTGGGTCAGACCATACATAAACGGCTCCGTTTCTTCCGGCCAGCGCATAACGGGCACGACTTGCCTCCCCCGGGGGGTAGCCGCCGCGCCTGAATGTCCGAAATACCGGTACAGAATGAGAAATTATACACCATATGCCTTGCGACTTCAAGCCGGATGTGCTATCTTGTGCCTATGAATTATGCGATTTTATGCGAGGAGATCCTCCGGAAGGAGAAGGAAGCGGGACGGAAACCCCGGATCCTGCTGCAGGCCTGCTGCGCCCCCTGTTCCAGCGTGGTGCTGGAGCGGTTGAGCGAGGTCTGCGACCTGACCCTGTATTACTATAATCCCAATACCATGCCCCGGGAGGAATACGAGAAGCGGCTGGGGGAATTCGAGAAGCTCCGGCGCTTCCCCTTCGCCCTCATCGAAGGCTCCTGGGACAACCCCCTGTTCCGGGAGAAGGTCCGGGGCCTGGAGATGGAACCAGAAGGGAGAGCCCGCTGTACCGTCTGTATCCGTCTCCGGCTGGAGGAGACGGGCCGTCTCGCCGCCGAAAAAGGCTTTGATTACTTCGGCACCACCCTCACCGTGGGTCCCCGGAAGGATCCGGTGCTGGTGAACGGCGTCGGGGAGGCGGTTTCCCGGGCCTGCGGCGTGCCCTGGTTCTATGCGGATTTCAAGAAGAAGGACGGGTTCCGCCGCTCCGTGGCCCTGTGCCGGGAGCTGGGGATCTATCGTCAGGCTTACTGCGGCTGCCGCCTGGGGGCGGAGCCGGAGAGGGAAGGAAACGAAACATGCTGAAGGACGCGAAAAGCATCGTCTTCAAGGTGGGCACCTCCACCCTCACCCACCGCAGCGGGAAGCTGAATCTGCGGCGGCTGGAGGAGTTGGCCCAGGTGCTGGCGGATCTCATGAACGAGGGCATCCGGGTCACCCTGGTGACCAGCGGCGCCATCGGCGTCGGGGTGGGCAAACTGGGCCTCCGGGAGCGTCCGGCGGACACCGCCGGGAAGCAGGCCGCCGCCACGGTGGGCCAATGCGAGCTCATGTATATCTATGACAAGCTCTTTGCCCAATATGGCTATAATGTGGGCCAGCTCCTCATCACCCGGGAAGACGTGGAGGATCCCCGGCGGCACGGGAACCTGGAGCAGACCTTCGACCAGCTCTTCCGCATGGGGGTCCTGCCCATCATCAACGAGAACGACGCCGTGGCGGTGGAAGAGATCGTCTACGGGGATAACGACAGCCTCTCCGCCGTGGTGGCGGTGCTCATCAGGGCGGACGCCCTGGTGATCCTCACGGAGACGGACGGGCTCTTTACCGCCAATCCGGAGACAGACCCGGAGGCGAAGCGCATCCCTCTGGTGCGGGAGATCACGGAGGAGATCAAAGCCTGTGCCGGCGGCGCCATATCCGGCCAGGGCACCGGCGGCATGGTCACCAAGGTCCATGCGGCGGAGATCGCGGCAGCCGCGGGGATCGACACCTATGTGCTGAACGGAGCGGATCCCAAGGCCATCTATCGTCTGCGGGACGGGGAGGATCTGGGGACCCGGTTCCTGGGAAAGGAGTAATCACATGCTGGAAGATCTGGGCAGACGGGCGCAGGACGCCGCCGTCATCCTGGCGGGCACCTCGGAGAAGACCCGGAACGACGCGCTGGAGACCATCGCCTCCGCCCTGGAAGAGAATACCGCCGCCATCCTGGCGGCCAACGAGAAGGATATGATCCTGGGCCGGGAAGCCGGTCTGCGGCAGGCCCTGCTGGACCGGCTCCTGCTCACCCCGGAACGGATCCGGGGCTGTGCCGACGGGGTCCGGGCCGCCGCCGCCCTTCCGGATCCCCTGGGGCGGACGCTGGAGGAGGTCACCCGGCCCAACGGGCTGCTCATCCGCAAGATCAGCGTACCTATGGGAGTCATTGCCGTGATCTATGAGGCACGGCCCAACGTGACCGTGGATTCCGCCGCCCTCTGCCTGAAAAGCGGCAACGCGGTACTCCTCCGGGGCGGCAAGGAGGCGAAGTTCTCCAACGAGGCTCTGGCTGAGATCATGCGCGCCGCCCTCGCCCGGGCAGGCCTGCCCGCGGACTGCGTCCAGCTGGTGGACTGCGAGAGCCGGGAGAGCGCCAGGGCCCTCATGGAGCTGAAGGGTTACGTGGACCTGCTCATCCCCCGGGGCGGCGCGGGCCTCATCAAAGCGGTGGTGGAGAATGCCAAGGTCCCGGTGATCGAGACCGGGGCGGGCACCTGCCACGTGTACGTGGACAAGGCCGCCGACCCGGACATGGCGTCGGAGATCCTGTATAACGCCAAGACCTCCCGCCCCTCCGTGTGCAACGCGGCGGAGTGCGTGCTGATCCATCGGGATATCGCCCCGGTGTTCATCCCCAAAATGGCCGCCTCCCTGGCCCGGAAGAACGTGGAGATCCGGGGGGACGAGACCGTCTGCGCCCTGCTGCCCTCCGCCGTACCCGCCGCCGAAGACGACTGGGGCCGGGAATACGGGGACTATATCCTGGCCGCCCGGGTGGTGGACAGTCTGGACGAGGCCATGGCCCATATCCGGAAATACGGCACCAAGCACAGCGAATGCATCGTCACGGCGGATTCCGCCGCGGCGGAGCGCTTCCTCCGGGGGGTGGACGCGGCGGCGGTGTACCACAATGCCTCCACCCGCTTCACGGACGGGGGCGAATTCGGTCTGGGGGCGGAGATAGGCATCTCCACCCAGAAGCTCCACGCCCGGGGACCCCTGGGCCTGCGGGAGCTCACCACCATGAAGTATATGATCTTCGGCTCCGGCCAGGTCCGGGGATGAAGCACACGGACATTCTGACGATCAACCGGATTGCAGCATGTGTTCGCTACGCAAGGAGGCCTCATGATCACCATAAAACCCGTGGATGAAAACAGCGTGGAAGCCTGCGCTTCCCTGCAGTGTACACCGGAACAGCGGCAATTCACCAATTCTCCCATATGGTCCTTGCTGGAAACCGCATATACACCGCTGAATCAGCATTGCAGGCTTTACGCCATATACAATGAAGAAACTGTTGTGGGCATGGTTCGTCTCGACTTCACGCTGCATGACGGATATTATGAGTTTACAAATCTTCTGATCGATCAAATCCATCAGAGAAAGCATTGCGCTACGGAAGCGATCCGGCAGATCATCGATGTGTTTCGCAAGGATGGTCGTTTTCAGCTCCTGCGGCTCCATGTCGCACCGGAGAATACTGCCGCTGTCGGATTGTACCGGAAGTTGGGATTCACTTATACGCATGACACGGAAGATCATGTGTTTCATGTGTATGAGTATTCGCTATAATAAGCCATGAAATGCTATTTATGTCCCCGTTCCTGCGGGGCGGACCGGGAGGCGGGGGAACTGGGCTGGTGCCGCTGCCCCGCCCTGCCCCATGCGGCGAGAGCCGCCCGGCACGACTGGGAGGAACCCTGTCTGAGCGGGACCCGGGGCTCCGGGGCGGTGTTCTTTTCCGGCTGCAATCTGGGCTGCGTCTACTGTCAGAACCGGGAGATCAGCCGGGAGATCCGGGGAAAGGAGCTGGATGCCGCGGGGCTTCGGGCCGTCTTTCTCCGTCTGCGGGACACGGGGGTGCATAACCTGAACCTGGTGACCCCCACCCCCTACGCCCGGGTGATCGCGGAGGCGCTGGAGCAGCCCATCGGCATCCCCGTGGTGTGGAACTGCGGCGGATATGAATCCATCGAGACCCTGCGGATGCTGGAGGGAAAGGTGGACGTGTGGCTGCCGGATATGAAGTACGCGGAGGAAGAGCCCGCCCGGGTCCTTTCCGCCGCGCCGGATTATTTTGTCCGGGCGGACGAGGCCATACGGGAGATGTACCGACAGACGGGCCCCTATGTCCTGGACGGGGACGGGCTCCTGATCCGGGGGGTGCTGGTGCGCCACCTGGTTCTGCCGGGATACCTCTCCAATTCCAAGGGCGTGCTGGAATGGTTTTCCGATACCTTCGGCCGGGGGAAGGCCCTGCTGAGCCTCATGGCCCAGTACACCCCCAACGGCCTGGGTGGACCGGACCGTCTCCTCCGGGAGGAGGAGTACGGCGAGGTGCGGGATTATCTCTATATGCTGGGCATCCGGGACGGTTTCCTCCAGGAGCCCAAGGCTTCGGCGGGGACCTATGTTCCCGCCTTTGACGGGACGGGTGTGGAATGACCAGGGACGAGCTTCGGGAAAAGGCGCTGGCGCTGCCGCTGCAGCCCGGGGTCTATATCATGATGGACAAGCGGGGCGAGGTCATCTACGTGGGAAAGGCCAAAGCCCTGAAAAACCGGGTGGTGAGCTATTTCCGCGAAAGTTCCCACAGTCCCAAGACCGAGGTGATGGTCTCCCATGTGGACCATTTCGACGTGATCATGGTGCGCAGCGAATTTGAGGCCCTGATCACGGAAAACCAGCTCATCAAGCTCCACAAGCCCCGGTACAACATCCTGCTGAAGGACGACAAGGGCTATCCCTATCTGCGGTACGATCCCCGGGAGGAATATCCCGTCTTCAAGGTGACGGGCAGGCCGGGGAAAGACGGCGCCCGGTACCTGGGCCCCTTCGGCAGCCGCACCACCCTCTTTTCCGCCCTGAACGCCGTAAGCCGGGCCCTGCTCCTCCCCTCCTGTTCCCGCCGCTTCCCGGCGGATCTGGGAAAAGGCCGTCCCTGCCTGAACAAGGACATGGGCCTCTGCCAGGGTTGGTGCACCGGAGAACCGGGAAGCGAGGAATACCGCCGGCGGATGGAATCCGCCGTTCTGGTACTTGAGGGACGGACCGGCGAGCTGGAGGCGGACCTGCAGCGGGAGATGGAGGCCGCGGCGGAGGACCTGCGCTTCGAGCAGGCGGCCCTGCTCCGGGACCGGCTTCGGGCGGTCCGCACCCTGGGAGAAAAACAGCTGGCCGTCTCCGGGGCCATGGCGGATACGGACGCAGTGGGTTTCCACCGGGGAGCCGCCAAATGCTGCTTCACCGTGCTCCACTATATCGGCGGCAAGCTGCTGGACAAGGACCTGTCCCTCCTGGAGATCCCCATGGAAGAGAGCGACGGAGAGGTGCTCAGCGCCTTGCTTCGGCAGTACTACGCAGTCCGGGGCTGCTGTCCCCCCCGCATCCTCCTGCCTGTGGAACCGGAGGATGGGGAGGATCTGGCCCGGCTCTTTACCGAAACCTACGGCCGGAAGGTCTCCCTGACCGTGCCGAAACGGGGGGATATGCGCCTCCGGGCCGAAACCGCCCAGCTGAACGCCCGGCAGGAAACGGAGCGGGAGACGGACCGGGAGGAACGGATCTCCGCCATACTGAAATGGCTGCAAAACGCCGCCGCCCTGCCTCAGCTCCCCCGGCGGGTGGAGGCCTACGACATCTCCAACCTGGGGAACGACGACATCGTCGCCTCCATGACCGTGTTCACGGATACCCGCCCCCTGAAGCGGGATTACCGACGCTTTAAAATGAAGACCGTCACCGGGGCGGACGACTACGCCAGCATGCGGGAGACCCTGACCCGCCGCCTGACGGAGTACCGGGAGGGGAACGAGAAATTCGCCCTTCTGCCGGACCTGTTCCTCATCGACGGAGGCAGCGTCCACGCCCGCACCGCTCAGGAGGTGCTGCGGGAGTTCGGCCTGGATACCCCCGTGCTGGGCATGGTGAAGGACGACAAGCACCGCACCCGGGCCCTGGCGGAGCCGGGAGGGGGAGAGATCGGTCTGGAGGGGAATCCCGCCGCCTTTGCCTGGATCGGCCGGGTACAGGAGGAGACCCACCGCTTCGCCATCACCTACCAGCGCAGTCTCCGGTCCAAACGCATCGGGTCCAGACTGGACGGCATCCCCGGGGTGGGGGAAAAGCGGAGGAACGATCTGCTGAAGGAATTCAAATCCATCAAGGCCGTTGCCGCCGCCTCTGAGGAGGAGCTGACAAAGGTCTTGCCCAAAAACGCCGCGGCGGCGGTATACCGGCATTTTCATGAGGAGACCGGCGCGGCCGGAGAGGAGGAAGAAGCATGAGAGTCATCACCGGCACGGCCCGGGGGCGGAAGCTCCTGGAGCCCGCGGGCATGGATATCCGACCCACCGCGGATCAGGTGAAGGAAGCGGTGTTCAACATCCTGCAGGGGGATGTGGAAGGCAGGAACGTTCTGGACCTGTTTGCCGGAACGGGACAGCTGGGGATCGAAGCCCTTTCCCGGGGAGCGGAGAAATGCACCTTCGTGGACGAGAGCCGGGAGGCGGTCCGGCTGGTGAAGGCCAACCTGGAGAAATGCGGTTTCTCCGGCACCGTGATCCAGGGGGACGCCCTGCGCTTTCTGGAAGGCCGGGAGACCTACGGCCTGATCTTCATCGATCCCCCCTACCGCAGCGGGCTTTACGGGGAGATCCTGCAGGGGATAAAACACTTTGACAAACTCCAGACCGGTGGTATAATGGTGGTTGAAACTCCGGCGGAGCTGGAGCCGGACTCTCCGGGGCTTCCCTATGTGAAGCTCAGGAGTTATCGTTATGGAAAGGTCCGGATCACCACCTTTACAAGAAATGAGGATGAAGATTGATCACTGCGATCTATACCGGCAGCTTTGACCCCATCACCCTGGGACACCTGAACATGATCAAGCGGGCCTCCCGGGTCTTTGACAAGCTCATCGTCTGCATCATGTTCAACAAAGACAAGAAGCCGCTGTTCACCCAGGAGGAGCGGCTGAGACAGGTTCGTCTGGTCACCCAGCGCTTCCCCAATGTGGAGGTGGACCAGTCCGACCTGCTGGTGGCGGAATATGCCCGTCTCAAGGGGGCCAGCGTCATCGTCCGGGGACTCCGGGCGGTGTCCGACTATGAGAAGGAATGCCAGATGGCCCTGATCAACAAGCGGCTGTACCCTGATCTGGAGACCTTCTTCCTGGCCGCCAGCGAAAAATACATGTACCTGAGCTCCAGCGCGGTGAAGGAACTGGCCATGTTCGGCGCAGACCTGTCCGCCTTTGCCCCCCGGGAGATCATCGGGGAGATCGAAGCCAAATACAAGCAAGAAAGGACGGATACTGACCATGGCAAGCGGGATCAATGAACTCATCGACCAGCTGGATACCTTGATTAAGGACGCCTGGTCCCTGCCCCTCAGCACGGAAAAATGCATCCTGGACCGCAACAATGCTCTGGCCCTTCTGGAGGAGATCAAGAATCAGCTCCCCGCAGAGGTGACGGAGGCGAAGCGCCTCATCAGCGGCAAGGCGGAATTCATCCGCCAGACCCGGGAAGAGGTGGAACAGATGCGCCAGGAGGCCGGCGACGAGTGCCGCCGCATGGTGGAGAAGGAAAACGTGGTGCAGGAAGCCCGGAAGCGGGCCCGGGAGATCATCACCGCAGCAGAGAGCAAAGCCAACGAACTGCGGGACGCCTCCAACAACTACGCGGACGATCTGCTGCGCCGCACAGAGGAAGGCATCGTTCAGTCCCTCACCGCCATCCGCCAGTCCCGCTCCAGTTTCCGGGACGCCTCCGGCAGAGGAGAATAAATTAGCAAAGAAGAGAACGGTTCAATGAAAAAGTGTATTCTGACTATCGCCGCCGTCGTCCTGATCATCGCCATTCTGGCCTTCGCCGTATTCTACGGCCTCGATCTGGGCCCGCTGAACATCGATCCCATGAAGGACGGCATCACCCTGGGCCTGGACCTGGTGGGCGGCTCTGAGATCACCTACGAAGCCCTGGTGCCCGAAGGCATGTCCGACGAAGACCTCTCCAAGTCCATGGACGCGGTGCAGGCCATGCTCCGGGAACGTTTGAACTCCCTGGGCTATACCGAAGCCAGCGTCTACCTCAACGGCAGACGGGGCGTTACCGTGGAGATCCCCAACGTATCGAATCCGGAGCAGGCGGTCCAGATGCTGGGCGCCACCGCCGTGATCCAGTTCGTGGATTATGAGAACAACGTGATCATCGACGGACGGGATATCGAATCCGCCACCGCCGCCTATCTCCCCACCGGCACCGGCGGCGTCTATGAATACGTCGTCACCCTGAAGCTCACGGCGGAAGGCCACGCCAAGTTCCGGGACGGCACCAAAGCGGTGGCCAACCTGACGAACGAGGACAGGCGCTATGTCGCCATCGTCCTGGACGACAAGATCATCAGCGCCCCCACTGTGAAGGCGGAGTATGCCGAGACCGGCATCGATACGGACGAGCCTCTGATCCAGCTGGGCAGCGACGCCAACATGGATTACGCCAAGTACCTGGCCAGCA
>CAMZJG010000029.1 GCA_947307505.1 uncultured Clostridia bacterium
TGGAGGAAGCGTGGACGACCCGGCCCTACTGCCTGATGGTGAACAACCACCCCAGCGCCCAGCCCCAGTGCGGCATCGCCGGAGCGGACATCATCTATGAGTGCCTGGCGGAGGGACAGATCACCCGCATGCTGTGCGTCTTTTCCGATATGGCCAACGCGGGGATCCTGGGAAGCATCCGCAGCGTGCGGCCCTATTATCAGGATATCTGCCTGGGCTACGGGGCGGTGCTGGTCCATGCGGGGGGCAGCGAGGAGGCCTACAGCCGGATCAGTTCCATGCACATCCAGAATATCGACGGGGTCCGGGGCTGGTACAATGTACCGGTGTTCTACCGGGATCAGGATCGGAAGGCCGCGGGCTATGCCATGGAGCATACCCTCTTTGCCAAGGGGGAGGACGTGGTGGCCGCCGCAAAGGAAAAGGGCTACAGCCTGACGGTGGGCGAGGACTATGACTCCGGCCTCCGTTTCTCCGACAAGGCTGTCCTGGAGACTGGGGAGGAATCCTGGAGCATCTACATCAATTTCAACAACAAGCATACCAGCCTCACCTACGACCCGGAGGTGGGGACCTACACCGCGGAGCAGATGGATAAGCCCTATGCCGACGGGCTGACGGACGAGGTCCTGCAGTTCAAAAACGTCCTCATCCTCTATGCGCCCACCACCGTCATCGACGACTATGGCCGCCTGAAGGTGGATCTCATCGGCTCCGGGGACGGGTACTATGCCCAGAACGGGCGGTATATCCCCATCACCTGGTCCAAGGACGGGGTGTATTCCCCCTTCACTTACAAGACCGCAGAAGGGGAAGATCTGGTATTCGTTCCCGGCAAGACCTACATCGCCATCCTCTGCAGAAAGTGGGCGACCCTGGAGTTTACGGAAGGCTGATCGGATTCAACGCCGCCCTGCGGCGATCACAGGAGGAACGGATTTATGGGTTTTTATGAGGAATATGTTTATGAGCTGCCGAAGTATGACCTGCCCCGGGACGGGGCCATGGCCAATCCCGTAGCCATTTACAAGGGTACGGACAGTCTGCCCGGCAGCACGGTGCAGATGGGCTTCGGCGTGGTGACAAAAGAGATGACCGAGGGCTTCCCCCACTTCCACCACTCCAAGGAGGAGTACTACATGTTCTCCGGGCAGGATATCTGCCAGTTCTTTGACTTCGACGCGGAGATCGAGATGTGGATGGGCTGGGACCCGGATGAAATGGAGAAATTCACCATCACCAAGCCCATGCTGGTGCGCATCCCCGCGGGCATGTGGCACGGCCCCGTGCACTATAAGCGGGTGGGGAAGCCCGTGGCCTTCTCCGCCGCCTATCTGGACGGGGAAATGGGCAAGGTCACCCGGGTCATCAAGGACGACGACACGGTGGAGTACCCCTTCTACAGCACCCATCTGAACAAGTGCCGCCTGAACCCGGCTACGGAGTGTACCTGGTGCGGCAAGTGCGTGGAGAAGTATCTGGATGATCCCGCCTCCGCCCCGGACCCGGCCCTGGCCAAGGCCTTCAAGTGGGCGCAGGAGCTGGTGGAGACCGGCGGCGCCCCCTACACCGGCAAGTATGACGAATACTATTACGAGTATCCCGTGGAGTGGCATTCCTTCGGGGAGATGTACGCCAACCCCCGGGGCAAGTTCAAGGGCATCACCCAGATGCCCGGCTCCCGCTTCTTCGGCGGTTTCTCCGTGGCCCTGAAGCCCAATCCCATGGAGGTCCCCCATATCCACCACGCCAACGACGAGTATCTCTGGTTCATCGGCTCCAATCTTGCGGACGTGTTCGACTATGACGGAGAGGTGGAGCTGATGCTGGGCTGGGATCCGGACCACATGGAGAAGCTGGTGCTCACCAAACCCTGCGTGGTGCGGGTGCCCGCGGGCATGTGGCACTGCCCCATCCTCTTCAAGCGGGTGGATAAGCCCATCGCCTTCTTCCCCATGTACCCGGACGGGGACTGGTCCAAGATCGTCCGGCGCAAGCGGGCCGACGGCAGCGACGAGTATCTTTTCGAGGCCGCCAGCCTGCGGAAATGCGTGTACAACACGGAGAAGATCTGCGTCTACTGCGGCAAGTGCTACCGGGACAAGGAACTGAAGCACCGGGGCGGGATCTTCACCTATAAGAAAAAATAAGCCGGGATCCGAAACGGAAGGGCTTGCCTTTCCCGGAAGGATGGGATATAATCCCGCCAAGTGAGGTGTTTTGTATGGAAACCAGAGTAGCTGTCCTGAGCATCATCGTGGAGAACGAGGACGCCGTGACCGAGCTGAATGAGCTGCTCCACCGCTACAGACAGTTCATCATCGGACGGCTGGGCATCCCTTATCGGCAGAAGGGCGTGAGCATCATCTGCATCGCCATGGATGCGCCGAACGATGAGATCAATGCCCTCACCGGAGCCCTGGGCCGCATCGGCGGCATCACGGCCAAGGCCACCTATTCCAAGGTCTGAGCCGTTATCCCTGCATCAGAAATCCATAAGTTCCCTGACGCCGAAACGAAACTTGAGGCGGAAGACAAGAAACAGCAAGGTATTCACATACCGCTGTCCCTTGTCCGGGGGCAGCGGTATTTCCGATATATCGAAAGGAGATCAACCCAATGAAACGCATTTTCATCATTCTGCTTGTTCTTGTCCTGCTTCTGAGCTGCGCCGCCTGCGCCAAGGCCCCCGCGAAGGAGGCCCCGGCGGACATCCGCGTGGGCTCCCTCAAAGGCCCCACCACCATGGGCCTGGTGAACCTGATGAAGACCGCCGAGGGCGGGAACCTGGAGGATAAGTACACCTTCACCATGGTGACGGACGCCTCCGAGCTGGCCGCCTCCCTGGTGGCGGGAAACGTGGATATCGCCCTGATCCCGGCCAATCTGGCCGCCGTGCTGTACAACAAAAAAACGGATAAGGGCATCGAGGTCATCAGCATCAACACCCTGGGGGTGCTGTACTGCGTAACTGGGGCGGAGGACGTCTCCTCCGTGAAGGATCTGGCGGGGAAGACCGTGTACCTCACCGGCCAGGGCACCACGCCGGAGTACAGCCTCCGGTACCTGCTGGACAAGGCGGGGGTGACGGACTGCTCCCTGGAATTCAAGTCCGAGGCTACGGAAGTCGCCGCCCTGCTGGCGGCCGATCCAACCTGCATTGCGGTGCTGCCCCAGCCCTTCGCCACCGTGGCCATGGTGCAGAACGCGGACCTGAAGGAGGCTTTCTCCCTCAGCGAGAGCTGGGACGCCGTCTCCGGCGGCTCCAGGATGGTGACGGGCGTCACGGTGGTGCGCAAGGCCTTTCTGCAGGAGCATCCCCAGGCGGTGGAGCGCTTCCTGGCCGCCCAGGCGGAGAGCGCGAAAAAGGCCAATGAGGACGTGGCGGGCACCGCGAGCCTGATCGCCGAATACGGCATCATTGAGAAGGCCCCCGTGGCCCAGAAGGCCCTGCCCAAGTGCGGCGTGACCTGTCTCACCGGTTCGGAGATGGAAGCGGCTCTGAAGGGCTATCTGGAGGTCCTGTTCCAGGCGGATCCCTCCTCCGTAGGCGGCGAGGCGCCGGACAGCGGCTTCTACTACGCCGCCAAAAAGTAACCCTTGCTGAAGCGTCTGGGCATCGCCCTGTTCTGGCTGATTCTGTGGCAGGTCCTGGCGGCGCTGGTGCATAACCCCGTGCTGCTGGTAGGGCCCTGGGAGACGCTGCGCGCTCTGGCGCGGATGCTCCCCACAGGGGAATTCTGGCAGGCGTTGGGGAGCTCCCTGCTGCACATCCTGGGGGGCTTCCTGTTGGGGGCCGTCCTGGGTCTTGCCCTGGCATTTCTGGCCTATTTGAAGCCCTTTTTCCGGGACCTTCTGTCCCCGGTGATCGGGGTGATGAAGGCGGTGCCCGTGGTATCCTTCGTGGTACTGGTGCTCATCTGGGCGGGAAGCCGGGGGCTGAGTCTCTACGTCACCGCCGTGGTGGTGCTGCCTATCCTCTATCTGAACACCCTGGAAGGGCTCCTGGGCACGGACAGGAAGCTTCTGGAGCTGGCGGAGGTCTATCAGATGACTTTCCCCGCCCGCCTTCGGGGGATCTGGATGCCCCAGCTCCGGCCGCACCTCCTTGGGGCTCTTGAACTGGCGGTGGGCATGGCCTGGAAATCCGGCGTGGCGGCCGAGGTGATCGGCCAGCCCCTGGGCAGCCTGGGCAACAGCCTGTACCGGGCCAAGATCTACCTGGAAACGGATAAGGTCCTGGCCATCTCCGCCGTCACCGCCCTCCTCAGCTGGGGCCTGGGGAAGCTGGCCCTGCTGCTCTTCCGGAAGGGAGGGAAGGCGAAATGACCATCACCCTGAAGGATCTCTCCAAATCCTACGGCAGCGGCCCGATCCTGGAGCGGATCTTCCTGACCCTGGAGCCGGGAAAGCCCCTGTGCGTCACCGGTCCCAGCGGCTGCGGCAAGACGACCCTGCTGCGCTGCGTCCTGGGGCTGGAAAAGCCGGATTCGGGTAAGGTGGAGTATTCCTCCGGAAGCCGTCCCCGCTTTGGGGTCCTGTTTCAGGAGGACCGGCTCTTTGACCACTTGGACGCAGTGGAGAATCTGCGTCTTGCTGCCGGGGAACGAGACCGGGATGCGCTGCGGGCTTCTCTCCTGGAATTGCTGCCGGCGGACGCTCTGGACCGGCCCGTCTCCGCCCTTTCGGGCGGGCAGAGAAGGCGGGTGGCTCTGGTGCGGGCCCTGCGCCCCGGCGGGGCTGCGGTGATCCTGGACGAGCCCTTTACCGGGCTGGACGCGGCGGCGGCCGCCCAGGCAGCGGACTATATCCGCCGGGAGGCGGGGGACCGTCCTCTGCTCCTGGCCCTGCACCGGAAGGACATCCCTGACTGGTGCGAAAACATCCTGGAACTCGGCGCGGCGGGTGAGGAACGCCGCCGGGATTGATCCATACAAAATGAACGGGTGCTGCCGTTTCGGCAGCACCCGCAATTTCTTCTTTCGGGGTTATCCGTCGATCAGATCAGCACGTAGGGCTTGATCAGATCCTTGGGCTTGGCGTCCATGAGCTTGAAGGCGTCCTCGATCTTATCAAAGCCCTCGAACTTCACGTTCAGGAGCTTGCCGGGATGGACACGGCCAGCCTGGATCATGCGGATGAGGCGCTCGATGCGCCGTGCGCCGCCGGGGCAGCTCCACCACCGTTACCTTGTCCAGGGGTTTGACGGCCAGCAGTTCAAACAGCGCTTTTTCAATGCTTTCCTTTGTCTTGATGACCCGCATATCCCGTTCGTTCATGTTTTGCCTCCAAACGCAGAGATTGTATATCTCCAGAAATATAAACGCAAGTAAACGGAAAAGTCAATTCAGCGTGTTTCGTCGCATAAAAGACTTATAAAGCATAAATGACGATTCACGGCGGAGGCCGGGCTCTTTTTCTTTCCCCGTAAAACCGCCCGAAAGTAATGGGAAAGCAATTATGTTTCTGGTTGGAAATATGCATTGACGCTGAATCGATCATAAATTATAATCAAATCTGCACGACGAATTACAGAAAATCGTCGGATAAGCGTTAAAAAAGCTCAATGCGTAGGGAAGCACCCTGCGAGAGAAAACGGAAGTTAGGAGAGAAACATGAGCAGACTGAGTATCGACACCAAAAACCGCTCCCAGGAGACGGTGGAGGAGCTTTACCGGGATGCGGAAAGGCGGATCCAGGCAAGCCAGCCGGGCCTCTGTCCCGTGGACCTGGCCAGGAGCTTCCTGCACATCTGCCACTCCCAATCCTGCGGCAAATGCACTCCCTGCCGGGTTGGCCTGGGCCAGTTGGAGGACCTGATGGAATCGGTCCTGGACGGCACAGCGGAACTGGAGACCCTGGACCTCATTGCCAAGACCGCCGAGAGCATCTTTGTTTCCGCGGACTGCGCCATCGGCCAGGAGGCTGCCCGCATGGTCATCAAAGGCGTCAAGGGTTTCCGGGACGACTATGAGGAGCACATCCTCCACGGCCGCTGCCTGGGCATCCAGAACCAGCCCGTGCCCTGCGTGGCCCTGTGCCCCGCCCATGTGGACATCCCAGGCTACATCTCCCTCATTTTCGAGGGACGGTACAGCGACGCGGTGCAGCTCATCCGGAAGGACAATCCCCTGCCCGCCACCTGCGGCCTCATCTGCGAGCATCCCTGCGAGGTGCGCTGCCGCCGGACCATGGTGGACGATCCCATCAACATCCGCGGTCTGAAGCGCTTCGCCGTGGAGCATGAGGGGGAGATCCCCGCTCCCGAATGCGCTCCCGCCACCGGCAAGAAGGTGGCTGTCATCGGCGGCGGCCCCTCCGGCCTCAGCGCCGCCTACTACCTCTCCCTCATGGGACACAGCGTGACCGTCTATGAGCAGCGCAAACAGCTGGGCGGCATGCTCCGGTACGGCATCCCCAGCTATCGCCTTCCCCGGGAGGCTCTGGACCATGAGATCGAGGGCCTGATGAAGAGCGGCTTCAAGGCGATCTGCAATGTCTCTGTGGGTACGGATATCCCCATGGAGCAGCTGCGGAAGGAGAACGACGCGGTGTATATCGCCATCGGCGCTCACACGGATCGGAAGATCGGCATCGAGGGGGAGGACGCCAAGGGCGTCATCTCCGCCGTGGAGATGCTCCGGGCCATCGGCGATAACGAGTACCCGGACTACAGCGGCAAGGACGTGGTCGTGGTGGGCGGCGGCAACGTGGCCATGGACGTGGCCCGGAGCGCCGTGCGCTGCGGCGCGAAGACCGTGCGCATCGCCTATCGCCGCCGCAAGGCGGACATGACCGCTCTCCCCGAAGAGGTGGAGGGAGCCATCGCGGACGGCTGCGAGATCGTGGAGCTCCATGCGCCCCTGCGCATTGAGAAGGACGCCGAGGGCAAGGTTTCGGCCCTGTGGGTCAAACCTCAGATCGTCGGGCCCATCTCCGGCGGGCGGCCCGCCCCGGTGAACTCCTCCAAGGAGGAGGTCCGCATGGCCTGCGACCTGGTGCTGGTGGCCATTGGCCAGGGCATCGACAGCCTGAAATTCGGCGACTACGGCATCCCCGTGAAGCGGGGCGCCATCTCCGCGCTGGACAGCGGCGCCATCGCCGAAATGGACGGAATCTTCTCCGGCGGCGACTGCGTCACCGGCCCCGCTACGGTCATCCGTGCCATCGCCGGCGGCAAAGTGGCGGCTGCCAATATCGACGAGTTCCTGGGCTTCCGCCATGAGATCACCTCCAAGGTGGAGATCCCCCGCATCCGTTTCGACGATCACGAGCCCATGGGCCGGGTGAACATGGTGGAGCGGCCTGCGGCGGAGCGGAAATGCGACTTCAAGCTCATGGAATACTGTATGACCGAGGAAGAGGCGCATCAGGAGTCCTCCCGCTGCCTCCATTGCGACCACTTCGGCTACGGCATCTTTAAGGGAGGACGGGTAGCAAAATGGTAAACGTAACGATCGACGGCAAGAAGATCCAGGTGCCGGAGCGCACCCGCATCCTGGATGCCGCCCGCATGGCCGGCGTCCGGATCCCCACCCTGTGCTACTGGGAAGGCCTGAACGAGATCGGCGCCTGCCGGGTCTGCGTAGTGGAGGTGGAGGGGTACAACAAGCTCTTCACCGCCTGCAACAACACCGTGGACGAGGGCATGGTCATCCATACCAATTCCAAGAAAGCCTGGGAGGCCCGGCGCACCAACGTACAGCTGATCCTCTCGGAGCACAACTCCAACTGTGCCACCTGCATCCGCAGCGGCAACTGCGAGCTCCAGACCATCGCCAACGATATGGGCATCACCGAGGTCCCCTTCGAAAAGAAGATCCCCGCCAAGAAGCAGAAGGGGAACTTCCCCCTGGTGCGGGATTATACCAAGTGCATCAAATGCATGCGCTGCATCCAGGTCTGCGACCAGATCCAGGCCAGCAGCATCTGGGACGTGGTGAACACCGGTGCCAAGACCACCGTGGACGTGCGCGAAGCCTACACCTTGGAGGAGAGCAAGTGCGCCCTCTGCGGCCAGTGCATCACCCATTGCCCCGTGGGCGCCCTGCATGAGCGGGACGATGTCCAGAAGGTGATGGACGCCATCCACGACCCCGGGAAGGTCACCGTGGTGCAGATCGCTCCCTCCATCCGCGCCGCCTGGGGCGAGCCCTTCGGCCTGAAGCCGGAGCAGGCCACCGTGGAGCGCCTCTGCGAGGCCCTGAAGATGATCGGCGCGGACTATGTGTTCGACACCAACTTCACCGCCGACCTCACCATCATGGAGGAGGGAACGGAGTTCCTGGAGCGGCTGAAGAACAAAGGCACGGCGAAGCTCCCCCTGTTCACCTCCTGCTGCCCCGGCTGGGTCCGCTTCCTGAAGGGCCATTATCCCGAACTGCAGGACAACCTTTCCACCGCCAAGAGCCCGCAGCAGATGTTCGGCGCGGTGGCAAAGAGCTATTACGCGGAGATCCTGGGGAAGGATCCCAAGGATATTTTCTGCGTCTCCATCATGCCCTGCCTGGCAAAGAAGCATGAGTGCGCCATCCCGGTGATGAACGACGCCTGCGGCGATCCGGACGTGGATGTGGCCCTCACCACCCGTGAGGTGGACCGGCTCATCGCCAGCCACCATATCCTCCCCGGGGAGATCCCGGAGCGGGCGCTGGATATGCCTCTGGGCATCGGCTCCGGCGCGGGCAACATCTTCGGCGCCACCGGCGGCGTCATGGAGGCGGCCCTGCGTACCGCCGCCGCCATCGTGCTGGGCAAGAACCCCGATCCCGACGCCTTCAAGGACGTGCGGGGCATGGACGGCTGGAAGGAAGCTACCTACGACCTGGCGGGCACCCCTCTGCGGGTGGCCGTGGTGAACGGTCTGGGCAACGCGGACAAGCTCATCCAGGCCCTGAAACGGGGCGACGTGGACTACGACTTCGTGGAAGTCATGGCCTGCCCCGGCGGCTGCGTGGGCGGCGGCGGCCAGCCCATCCATGAGAAGCAGTTCTGCGCGCCCGCCCGGGCGGACTGGCTCTATGAGCAGGACCGGAACATGACCCTCCGGTTCAGCCACGAGAACCCCTCCATCACTGCCATCTACAAGGATTACCTGGGCAAGCCCCTCTCCGAGAAGAGCCACCACCTCCTGCACACCAACCACCACGGCTGGAAGATGCCGGGAGAATAAACGCTTCGCGTTTCGACCGGGA
>CAMZJG010000030.1 GCA_947307505.1 uncultured Clostridia bacterium
AGGCCCCGGGAATGAAATATCGCCACTATGCGCCTTCCGCAGAGCTGACCCTGGTACGCTGCGGGGATGCGGAAGCTTTCAGGCGCTATGCGCAGGGAATGCCGGACGAAGGAACGGCGGTCCTCTGCTGGACGGGGGAAGAAGACGGCTTCCCGGGAAAACAGGTCCTGGCCTATGGCCGGGGGGACGAGCCGGAGACTCTGGCGGCCCATGTTTTTGCCGCCCTGCGGGAGCTGGACCGACCGGAGATCAGCCGGATCCTGGTCCGGTGTCCGGAGGAAAACGGCGTTGGGCTGGCGGTGGTGAACCGGCTGAAAAAAGCCGCGGGAGGAAAGATCCTATGTTTGTGATCGGCATAACCGGCGGGACCGGCGCGGGGAAGACCACAGCCCTGGATGCGGTCCGTGCGCTGGGGGGCGAGGTGCTGGACTGCGACGCCATCTATCACCGCCTGCTGCAGGAGGACAAAAACCTGCTGGGGGAGATCGATTCCGCTTTCCCCGGCACGGTGACGGAGGATACCCTGGACCGGAAGAAGCTGGGGACTCAGGTTTTCGGAGACCCGGAGAAACTGGAAAAGCTGAACGCCATCACCCACCGCTATGTGTGCGGAGAGTGTAAGCGGCTGCTGAAGCAGGCGGAATCAGAGGGAAAGACCCTGGCTGCCATCGATGCCATCGGTCTGATCGAGAGCGGTCTGGGGAATCTGTGCCAGGTCACGGCGGCCGTGCTGGCTCCGGAGGAGGAGCGGGTGAAGCGGCTGGTGGCCCGGGAGGGGATCACCCCCGAGTATGCCCGGCTGCGGATCGCGGCCCAGAAGCCGGACGAGTGGTTCCGGGAGCACTGCTCCATCACTTTGGAGAACCGGGGCACCATGGAGGACTTTCTGGAAGTATGCAAACAGCGCTTTGATGCGCTGAGAAAAGAGGGAAAAAAGATGGACACTTCGATCTTTGAGCGGCGGGAATCCGGCGTTCGGTCCTATTGCAGAAGCTTTCCTGCAGAATTTGTCCGGGCAAAAATGTCCCGGATGTATGACGCGGAGGGACGGGAGTATCTGGATTTCTTCAACGGAGCGGGCGCCCTGAATTACGGACACAATAACGATTTCATCAAGGCCCGCGTTCTGGAATACCTGGAGAAGGACGGCATTTCCCATGCGCTGGATATGTACACCGGAGCCAAGGCGGACTTCCTGCACACCTTTGAGGAGAAGGTCCTCCTGCCCCAGAACCTGGACCATAAGGTCATGTTCTGCGGTCCTACGGGCACCAACGCGGTGGAAGCGGCCCTGAAGCTGGCCCGGAAGGTAACAGGGCGTACCGGGATCTTCGCCCTGACCGGGGCCTTCCATGGCATGACGCTGGGAGCTCTCTCCGTCACCAGCGGTGCGTATCACCGGCACGGCGCGCACGTCCCGCTTTCCTTTACCACCTTTGTGCCCCATCCGAACAGCGTGGACTTCGATACCATCGCTTATTACGAGTACCTGATGACGGATGAATACTCCGGCGTGGATAAGCCCGCCGCCATCATTGTGGAGACCACCCAGGCGGAGGGCGGCATCCATGTGGCTCCCACTCCCTGGCTGCAGGCGCTGCGGCAGCTATGCGACCGGCAGGGAGTTCTGCTCATCGTGGACGATATCCAGGTAGGCTGCGGCCGGACCGGTCCCTTCCTCTCCTTCCAGCGGGCGGGCATCGTCCCGGATATGGTGGTGCTGAGCAAATCCATCAGCGGTTACGGTTTCCCCATGAGCCTGCTGCTCATCCGGCCGGAGTACGACCAGTTCCTTCCGGCGGAGCACAACGGCACCTTCCGGGGCAACCAGCTGGCCTTCGTAGGCGCAAAAGCCGCCCTGGAGTATCGGGAACAGGTGGATCTGGGGAAGCAGACGGAGGAGAAAGCCGCCCTGCTCTCCGATTTCATCCGCACCCGTCTCCTGACCATGGACGAGCGCCTCACGCATCGGGGCATCGGCCTTATCCAGGGAGTGGATTTCTCCAAGGTCGGAGATATCTGCGGCAAGGTGCAGAATGAGTGCTTCCGCAGGAATCTGATCATCGAGCGCTGCGGTCCCCAGGACTGTGTGCTGAAGTGCATGCCCGCCCTCACCATCACCCCGGAGGAGCTGACGGAGGGGTTGGAGATTATCGAGGCCGCTATGAAAACGGTGCTTTGAAAGAAGGAGCAAGCTATGACCAGAGAAGAACTGTTTTACGAGACGAAGAACGTTTATGAAAAGGCGGATGAAGCCCGGGTCAAAGCCATTTACGATTTTGCCGAGGGCTATAAGACCTACCTGAGCGCTTCCCGCACGGAGCGGCTGGCGGTCCGGGAGGCGGTCAAGCTGGCGGAAGCCAAAGGATTCCGGGCATGGGAACCCGGGGATCCCGTCAAACCCGGGGACAAGATCTATATGGTGAACCGGGGCAAGGCCATGACCCTGGCGGTGATCGGGAAGAAAAGCCTGAACGAGGGTATCCGTCTGGCCGCCGCCCATGTGGACAATCCCAGGCTGGACCTGAAGCAGCATCCCCTGTATGAGGACAGCGAGATGGCCTTCTTCAAGACGCACTATTACGGCGGCATCAAAAAGTTCTACTGGGTCGCCACCCCCCTGGCCATCGTGGGGACCATCGTCCGGAAGGACGGCACCGTGCTGGACGTCTCCCTGGGACTGGAGCCGGGCGAGCCCCGCTTCGTCATCACAGATCTGCTCATCCATCTGGCCGGGGACCAGATGAAGAAGACCGCAGCGGACTTTATCCCCGGCGAAAGCCTGAATATCCTCCTGGGTACCCGGCCCGACGGGGAGGAGGGATCCGACCGGGTGAAGCTGGCGGTAATGAAGCTTCTAAATGAGAAATACGGCATTATCGAGGCGGATCTGCTTTCCTCCGAGCTCTGCGTCGTACCCGCGGACGAGGTGGTGGACCTGGGTCTTGACCGGTCCCTGGTGGGCGGCTTTGGACATGACGACCGGGTATGCGCCTATGCGGAGCTCATGGCGATCCTGGAAACGGAAGCGCCGGAGCGTACCGCCGTCTGCCTGTTCGCGGACAAGGAAGAAGTCGGCTCCGTAGGCGTCACAGGGATGAACAGCCAGAATTTCGAGTATTTCATGGAGGGTCTGTGCAAAGCCCTGGGCGCCGACCTCCGCCGTTGCTTCAACCGTTCCCTCTGCCTCTCCGCCGACGTGTGCAACGCCTTTGACCCCAATTTCCCGGAAACGGCGGACCGGCGGAACAACGCAAAGCTGAACCACGGGGTGGGCATCATCAAGTTCACCGGTTCCCGGGGCAAATCCGGTTCCAACGATGCGCCTGCCGAACTGGTGGGCCGCGTCCGGCGGATGCTGGACGAAGCGGACGTCGCCTGGCAGATGGGCGAACTGGGAAAGGTGGATCAGGGCGGCGGCGGCACCGTAGCCAGCATCACCGCCATGCGGGATATCGACACCATCGACGCCGGCGTGCCGGTGCTCAACATGCACGCCCCCTTCGAAGTCATTGCCAAGGCGGATCTGTATATGACCTACCGGGCCATGTACACGCTGTTCAACACCGTCTGCTGAGATCGGAAAAAACTGCACGAGGCCTCCGGCATCAAGCCGGAGGCCCTTTTCTGTTCAGCCGCTTGTCATCCGGGGCGAATCGTGATAATATATATAGTACCATACTGGCTGAGTGCGCCAATATCTCGGTGATCACGGAGGTCCGCCATGTCCGTATGGTATTCTGTCCTGATGGGGCTTCTCCAGGGGGCGACAGAGTTTCTCCCGGTATCCAGCTCGGCCCATCTCTGCCTGCTGCAGGCTCTGCTTCCAGCCGGACCGACAGAGGAGGAGCAGCTTCTGCTGGATGTACTGCTCCATCTGGCCACTCTGACCGCCGTCTGTATGGCTTTCTGGCCGGATGTGCGGAGGATATTACTGGAGCTGAAACGTATCCTGGCCCGGCCCTTCCACAGAAGTCCGTCAGATCCGGAAGCCCGTCAGCTCCTGCGGCTCCTGGTCCTGGGAACCGTGCCCCTGATCCTGACTCTGCCTTTCCATAACCAGGTGGAGCGGCTTTGCCGCAGTACGGTTTTCATCGGCATGGCTCTTTTGTGTACCGGCTGTCTGCTGTTTTTCGGCGATCAGCTGCCCCCCGGGAACAAAGAAGTTCGGGAGGCGACGGCGTGGGACGCAGTCCTGGTAGGCCTGATGCAGGCCCTGGCCGTCCTGCCGGGTCTCTCCCGTTCCGGCAGCACCGTGACCGGAGGCATGAGCAGGGGGTTCCGACGCAGCTTCGCGGTGAAGTATTCCTTTCTGCTTTCCCTGCCTGCCATTCTGGGAGCCAGTTTGCTGAAGACCGGAGAAGCGCTGCGGGCAGGGCTGGATCCCCGCTTTTTTCCCGCCTGTGCGATGGGCATGCTGGCAGCACTCCTTTCCGGCTGCCTTTCCATCCGCATCGTCCGTATCCTGTCCGACCGGGGGACCTTCGGCCGCTTCCGCTATTACTGTTGGGGGCTCGGGCTGCTGGTTATCCTGGCGGGCATATTCCTGAAAGGGTGAATCATTCTTGGCTGCATCTTCAACCTCAAAATCCAATAAATCCGGGAGCAGCCGTTCCTCCTCCCAGGGGAACAAACGTCCGACCCAAACTAAAAAACCGGCGAAGAGACCGGCGGCAAAAAAAGTCCCGGCAAAGGATCCCGTATCCTACCGAGGGCTGAAGGCGTTTATCTGCCTGGCATTGGCTGTGGCGGCCCTGATTGGCTGCTTCACCAGCGAGGGGATTTTTATCGGTTTCTTCCGCCGCTTTGCCATGGGGCTCATCGGGAAGGGCTTCTACGTTCTGCCCGTCACCCTGCTGGTGGCTGCGCTGCAGATCATCCTGGTGCGGGGCAAGCCCATCGGAGCCCGGGTGGCCTGCACCCTGCTGCTGACGGTGATGGCAGGGGCGCTGATCCACCTCTTTGGCTGTACGACGACTTTTGAGTGGTCCGGCAAACTACTCGGGGAATTGTATACCGCCGGGACCATCCCCGGCAGCGAGGGCAGCGGCGGCGTGCTGGGCGGCGCTTTCGCCGAGGTGTTCCGGCATCTGTTCAACCAGGTTGGCGCGGCCGTGGTGCTGGCCATCGCAAGCCTCTTCCTGCTGCTTGTGGCGATGGATACCACCATCGGCGCCGTGATCCAGCACAGCCGCGATCGGGCGGCCAGGAAAGCCCAGGAGTGGGCTGCCTATCGGGAAGAGGAGCAGGCACGTCAGGCTGCCAGGCGGGAAGAACAGGCTGCCGCAGTCGAGGCGGCCAGGGCTGCGGGCATTGCCCGGGCAGCCGCGAAGGACGCCAAACGGGAAGCGGCCTTTGATTTCCCCGATCACCCGGTCACCAGCCGGGGAAGGCAGAAGAAACCCGTCATCGACATTCCTCTGGACGATGAGCCGCCCCGCCGGGAGCCGGAAGGGGACAAGCTCTCTGTCTCGCCTGCGCTGGAGGGTGAATTCTTCCAGGGCCGGGGCGGAGAGAGCAAGAGCGGAGGAAAGCAGAAAGAGAAGAAGGGGACGGAGGAGCCCTCCGTCTCCGTGGAAAAGGACCGGCTGGCGGAGATCCTCACCCGGGAACGGCTCAAGGGGCCCGCACCCGGCAGCGGCAGAACGCTGCGGACAGCCGAGGTGAAGAGCCGGGAGCTGAAACCGGTGGAGACCGCCATCTATCCCAAAAGCGAGAAGCGGGAGGAAACGGACCGGAGACCGGCGGAGACGGTTTCTCCGGCTCCGGCAGCCGCTTCGGCCCGGCGTCCCGCCTCCGAAGCTCCGTTTCCCGTTTCCGCACCGGCCATGGATCCAGATGCAGCCGCCGTCCTGGCGGACGAAAAGGCAGCGAAGGCTGCGGAGCGGGCGGATACCATCAAAGCAAAGGCCGAGATGGTGGCGGATATCGAGGAGAATATGGCCGCGGAGGCGGAGGTGCAGCCCGTGCGCTATATCTATCCGCCACTGACCCTTCTTTCCTCCGGCAGTGGAGACGCCCATGAAGGGGGAATGGAAGAACTGAAGGTCACGGCCAACCGGCTCAGCGCCACCATCAAAAGTTTCGGCATCCCGGCGGAGATCTGCGATGTGACCCGGGGCCCCACCGTCACCCGCTACGAAGTGGAGCTGGAGCAGGGGGTCAAGCTGAACCGGCTGACGAACCTCTCCGACGATATCGCCCTGGCCCTGGGGGTAGCGGGCGTTCGGATCGCGCCGATCCCGGACAAGATCTCCATCGTGGGCATCGAGGTGCCCAACAAGCACACCACCACCGTGTACCTGCGGGAGATCCTGGAGCAGCCTGTTTTCCGGGATAAGGCTTCCCATCTGGCCTTTGCCGTGGGCAAGGATATCGGCGGCAATCCGGTGGTGGGGGACATCGGCAAGCTTACCCATCTGCTGATCGCCGGCACCACCGGCTCCGGCAAATCCGTGTGCATGAACTCCCTCATCCTTTCTCTGCTGTATAAATCCAGCCCGGAGGAGGTCCGCCTGATCATGGTGGACCCGAAGATGATCGAACTGGGGGTGTACAACGGCATCCCCCATCTGCTGATCCCTGTGGTGACGGATCCAAAGAAGGCTGCGGGCGCCCTGCAGTGGGCGGTGATGGAAATGCTCCGTCGATACCGTCTCATCGCGGATTCCGGCACCCGGGATCTGGACAGCTACAACCGCTACGCGGAACGCACCGAGGGCGTTCAGACCATGCCCAGGCTGGTGATCCTGGTGGACGAGCTGGCGGACCTGATGCTGGTGGCCGCAAAGGACGTGGAAGAGAGCATCTGCCGCATCGCTCAGATGGGCCGCGCTGCGGGCATCCACATGGTCATCGCCACCCAGCGTCCCTCTGCTGACGTGATCACCGGCCTTATGAAGGCCAACATCCCCTCCCGTATCGCCTTCGCGGTGGACTCCGCCCTGAACTCCCGGATCATCCTGGATACCTCCGGCGCGGAGAAGCTGGTGGGCAAGGGAGACATGCTCTACGCTCCCATCGGCGCCGGGAAACCCACCCGGGTCCAGGGTACCTTTGTTACGGATGAGGAGCGGGAGGAGGTCGTGAACTTCGTGAAGGAGCAGGGCCTCGCCAACTATGCCAGGGAAGTGCAGGAGGAGATCGAGCGGAGCCTGGAGAAGGGCAAGACGCCGGAAAAGGAAGCCTCCGACTCCGGGGACGGGGAGGATTCCGGCCTGGACGAGATGTTCGAGGAGGCCGTAGAGGTGGTGCTGGAGAGCAAAATGGCCTCCGTATCCATGCTCCAGCGTCGGCTGAAGCTGGGATATTCCCGGGCAGCCCGGATCGTGGACCAGATGGAGGAGAAGGGGATCGTGGGTCCCTTCGAGGGCTCCAAGCCCCGGGCCGTACTGCTGACCCTGGCGGAGTGGAAGGAGAAGCAGGGCCTCGCCCCCGCTTCGGCGCTTCCGGATGACCAGGCAGAGGGGGTGCTCCCGGAGGATGAAGACAGCTGAACTGCCGCTGTTCTCCTACGAAATATTCTGCAAATAGAATAATCCGGCGGATCGGATTTCCCTTGTGGATTGTCCGATCCGCTGTTATAATATTTTAGGTAAAAAACTGTGCATTGCATTCTGAGAAGGAAAGGATGATATTTTTGGCAAAGCTCACCAGACTTCAGTTCGAGATCAACGGCGTTCCCCGCCATGTGATCGTCGATCCTGAAAAGGACAAGCTGTCCACCGTGCTTCGCCGGATCGGGCTCACCGGCGTAAAGGTCGGCTGCGGCATCGGCGTCTGCGGCGCCTGCACCGTGCTGATCAATGATGAGCCAGTGCGTTCCTGCACCAAGAAGATCAGCAGCATCCCCGAAGGCAGCCGGATCCTCACCATCGAGGGCATCGGCGCTCCCGGCCGTCTGCATCCCCTGCAGCAGGCCTGGATCACCTACGGCGGCATCCAGTGCGGCTTCTGCACCCCCGGCTTCATCGTCTCCGCCTACGGCCTGCTGCTCACGAACCCCAACCCCACCCGCGAGGAAGTGCGCGACTGGTTCCGCGCAAACCACAATGTCTGCCGCTGCACGGGCTACAAGCCCATCGTGGACAGCGTGATGGCCGCCGCCGCCGTGATGCGGGGCGAAAAGACCATGGCTGACATCACCTACGATTTCGAAGGCGAGAAGGACATCTACGGTTCCAGCCATCCCCGGCCCACCGCTCTTGCCAAGGCAACCGGCCTTGCGGACTACGGCGATGATCTGGCCCTGAAGATGCCTGACGGTGTCGCTTACCTGGCCCCCGTTCTGGGCGAACAGATCCATGCCAAGATCATCGATATCGACGTCTCCGAAGCGGAAAAGATGCCCGGCGTCATCAAGGTCATGACCGCGAAGGACGTGAAGGGCGCCAATAACGTGGACTTCCCCGCGGTGGTACCGCGGCAGCGTGGTTCCGGCTTGACCATCTTCCCCGTTATCTGCGGCGAGAAGGTCGTCCGCATGGGCGACGTGGTCGCTCTGGTGGCCGCGGATACCCGTGACCATGCCCGGGAGGCTGCCAAGAAGGTCAAGCAGACCCTGGAGCCCCTGCCCGTGTACATGACCCTGCCCGAGGCAGCCATGCCCAACGCCATCCAGCTCCACAAGAACGTGCCCAACTTCTACATGGAGCAGCCCTGCTACAAGGGCGACGCCCCCGCCGTGTTCGACGACGCCCCCATCGTGGTGGAAGGCTCCTTCCACAGCCAGCATGAGCCCCATCTGCCCATCGAGCCCGATACCGTTCAGGCCTACTGGGGCATCGATGATATGCTCACCGTCCAGTGCAAGGCCCAGGCCATCACCGAGGCCATCGAGGGCATCGAGCAGGGCTGCGGCATCCCCAAGGACAAGATCCGCGTCATCATGAACACCGTGGGCGGCTCTTTCGGCTACGCCGTCACCGCCAACACCTACGCCCTGGTGGCCACCGCCGTGCAGAACCTGGATATGCCCTGCTCCCTGACCCTGAGCTGGGAAGAGTTCCAGCACATGTCCGGCAAGCGCAGCGCCAC
>CAMZJG010000031.1 GCA_947307505.1 uncultured Clostridia bacterium
AACTTCGTTCCCCTGTTCATCGAGGCCGGGGAGGATTCCTGGGGCGGCCAGCCTCTGAACGACAAATGGAAGCTGAAGCAGATGTACGGGGACAAGTTCATCTTCACCGACGGGCCCAAGGTCGGCCCGGACGCCACGGAGGAGGAGATCGACGCCGCCATCGCGGACTTCATGCAGAAGTCCGGGGCCGACAACCGCATCCTTCTGGATGTGCGGGATCCCCGTCTGCGTCCCAAGCTCTATGAAGCCACACGGAGGAACTACGACCGGCTGGTGGCGGAAGGGAAGGCCATTCTATGAAGCTGATGACGGATAAGCTGGACCGGGAAGCCTGCCTCAAGCGGGCTCAGCTGGCCTTCTCCAGCGGATACCACTGCGCACAATCCGCCCTCATCGCCATGGCTCCCGCCTGCGGGCTGGAGCAGGAGGAAGCCGCCAAGCTTGCCGCTTCCTTCGGCGGCGGCGTGGGCGGTATGGGAGAGCTCTGCGGCGCCCTGAACGGGGCCTGCATCGCCCTGGGCATCCTGAAGGGGGACTTCGGTCCCGGGGATCTGGAGGGCAAGGAGGCCCACTATGCCCGGGTGCAGCGGCTGGCGGATCGCTTCAAGGAAGTCAACGGCTCCCTGTACTGCCGGGATATCAAGCGGGAGGACCCTGTGGAGAAGAAGAAATACTGCACCCGCTGCGTCGTCTCTGCGGTGGAAGCCCTGCTGGACGAACTGGAGGAAGCATGATCCAGGATATCGCTCCCCACGTGTACCATAACCACTACGATCCGGAAAAGACCCCGGCGGCGGACAGCCCCGTGGCCTTTGTGAAGAACCGGAGCCTGTTCTGCCAGACCGCCATGGGCGCTCTGCGCTTCCCCACCTGGGGGGAGCTGGAGAACAGGGACGGCATATTCCGCTTCCTCTTCACCATCGATCAGACGGATTATTTCCTGGCCCTGGAGGAGGACGGCAGTCCGAAGGCCGCCCCCGCCTGGGAGGACTGGGACTATGTACCCGTATTCACCCTCATGCGCCTGAAGCCGAAGGAGCTGTCCTTTGCCGCTCTCTTCGCCTGCCAGCTGGGGGAATGGTACGGCCTGAACCGCTTCTGCGGCCGCTGCGGGACGCCCATGGTCCATTCCGAAAAAGAGCGGGCGATGCAGTGCCCCCATTGCCGGAACACCGTTTATCCCCGAATCAATCCGGTGGTGATCGTGGGGGTCCGCAGCGGGGATAAGCTCCTGCTCACCAAGTACAAGGGGCGGCCCAACGTGCCCTTCTATGCCCTGGTGGCGGGCTTCGGGGAGATCGGAGAGACCATCGAGGAGACCGTCGCCCGGGAGGTATATGAGGAGACCGGCGTCCGGGTGAAGAACCTGCGCTTCTACAAAAGCCAGCCCTGGGCCCTGTCCGATTCCCTCCTGTTCGGTTTCTTCTGCGATCTGGACGGAGAGGAAACCATCAAGGTGGACGGGAACGAGCTCAGCGTGGCGGAATGGGTCCCCCGGGGAGAGATCCCCAACCGGGACGACGGCTACGCCCTCACGGCGGAGATGATCGAATACTTCCGAGTGAAGGGATACGGAGACTACGCGTGATCAACACGAATAAAAAACTGCCGCCCGGCTGGTCCTGGACCTGCCGGGCGGCAGCGTATCTCTGTTATTTTCGGAAGAACAGGATCCCCAGACAGCCGGGGCCGCAGTGGTTGGAGACGGTGCAGCCCGCATGGGTATTCAGCACCACATCGAAATCCGCCAGCTCCTCCACCAGCTTCCGCACGGCCATGCGGTTCTCCTCTCCGGCCATACAGTCGGTGATAAAGATACGGCGGTAGTCGATATCCGTCCGTCCGTCCAGCCGGTCGTGGACGTACTGGGCCAGCACCTTTTCAAAGCTGCCCCGGTATTTCTTTCCCACGCCCATGGCGCCGCTGCGCAGCTCGATGCAGGGGGAGAGCTTCAGCAGATTCGCCCCCAGGGCGGCCACGGCGGAGCACCGTCCTCCCATACGCATGTACCGCAGAGTGCTGAGCACGAAGCTGGTCTCCACCTTGCTCCGCCGCTCCTCCAGGATCCGCAGGATCTCCTCCGGCCTCTCCCCTGCCTCTGCCAGCTCGGCGGCGTCCATCACCAGGTGGCCCATGCCGCTGGAGAGGTTCTGGGAATCCAGCACAAAGACGTTGTCCACCTCCTGGGCGGCGATCTTCGCGTTCTGGTAACAGGCGGAAAAGCCAGAGCCCAAGTTCACATGGAACACCGCATCCGCCTCTTCCCGGGCCTTCCGGAAGGCGGCTTCATATTCCCCCACGCTGACGGCGGCGGTATGGCAGAGGACGCCGTCCTCATCCGCATAGCGGAAAAGCTCTGTCGGATCGATATCTACTCCATCCCGGAAATCCTGTCCGTTGTTCCTCCCGATATGCAGGGGGGTCACGGTGATGTCGTGCTGCCGGATCTGCTCCGGTTCCAGGTCGCAGGTGCTGTCTGCGGTGATCTTGACTCTCATCTTTTCCATCCACTCCAGGATCGCCCCGCTGCAGGCAGGGTGATTATTCATGCAAAGTATTATTGGGATTATACCATACCCGCAGGGATATGACAAGGACGGGATCCTTCAGCCCACCTGCTCCAGAAGCCCGTCCAGGGCATCCCGGTACGCCTCCCCGGACTCCGCCCACAGGAGGCGGTGGCCGCCTTTCAGTCCTAAGCCGAAGTGCTCCCCGGCCCAGGCGTCGCTCACCTTCCGAGTCAGATTGGGATCCAGGAAACCGTCGTCCTCCCCCCATACCAGCAGGGCGGTGACCGTGCTGTTCGCCGCGGCGGCGGTGAGATCCACGCTCTCCGGCAGGAAGCCCAGCTTCTGCCGGATCTGGGCGTTCAGGAAGCGCAGGAGGAGGGGGTTCCCCAGCCCGAACAGCTTTTTCACCATGGTCTCTGCGTCCGTTCCCATGTTGGCATAGACGCTCTCCGCGACGATCCCGTCCACTCCGGCGGCCGCCAGGTCCCCATTCGCCGTCAGGAAAACGGCGGCAGCGGCGCCGGTGCCCCGCCCCTGGATCACCAGGGTCTTCCGATCCAGCCCCAGGGCTATGATCAGGTCATACAGGTCGAACTGTTCATAAACGCCGTAGGTGCAGGGGATCAGTCCCTCGTCCCCGGCGCCGTAGCTCCGAAGCTGGGGAATGAGTACGTCCCAGCCCCGGTCCCACCAGAAGGAGCCCCAATACCGCACGTCCCCCGCTCCCTCCTGGAAGCCGTGGAGAAGGATGACGGTGCGGTCAGACCCCTGGGTATAGAGATCGTAGCTCAGGGTGATCCCTGCGGCTTCTCCGAACCAGGGGACGATGCTCTCCGTCTTCCAGCTTCCCTGCTTCAGGGCAGCCTTTTGGATCCATTCTTCCCCCTCCAGGAGAAGGGCGTCATACTGCTCCTGCGCCTCTCCCTCCAGCTTCACCCCTTCTGCGGAAGTCATGAGCTCCGCAGCGTTCCGCCGGAGGAAGCCCATATCGAAGATGGTGGAGGCGGTGTTGTACTGCCCCCAGATGAGGAAGCCCAGTCCCGCCACGACGGCCAGGGCCAGGAGCAGCCAGAAATTGCGTTTCTCGTGCTTTTCCCGGTTCATTCCGCCGCTCCCTTACTGAAACAGGGGGGTGGAAAAGTACCGCTCCCCCGTATCCGGCAGCACGGTGACCACCCGCTTCCCCTTCCCCAGCTTTTTGGCCAGGGCCAGGGCGGCAGCCACGTTGGTTCCCGCGGAGATGCCGCACAGGAGCCCTTCCTCCCGGGCCAGGGCTTTGGCGGTATTCAGGGCCTCCTCATCGGAGACCACATAGACTTCTTCATAGATCTCCTGATCCAGATTGTCCGGGATGAGGCCGTCTCCGATGCCCATCTGCAGATGGGAGCCCACGTTGCCCCCCGCCAGGATGGCGGCGTTCTCCGGCTCTACGGCCCAGATGGTGATATCCGGGTTCAGGGCCTTCAGGGTCTCCCCGATGCCGGAAAGGGTGCCGCCGGTACCCACTCCGGAACAGAAGCCGTGGATGGGACCCGCCACCTGCTCCAGGATCTCCTGGGCGGTATGGTACTTGTGCACCAGGGGGTTATTGGGATTGGAGAACTGCTGGGGGATCCATACCTTGGGGTCCTTCTCCCCCATCTCATTGGCCAGGCGGATGCACTCCGCGATGCAGTCCCCGATGTTGCCCGCATCGTGCACCAGCACCACCTCCGCCCCGTAGTGCTCCACCAGGAGCCGCCGCTCGGCGGAGACGGAGTCCGGCATGATGATGACGGTACGATATCCCCGTACGGCCCCCACCAACGCCAGTCCGATGCCCTGATTCCCGCTGGTGGGCTCCACGATCACCGTGTCCGGACCGATCTGACCGGCCTTCTCCGCGGCAAGGATCATGTTATAGGCTGTGCGGGTCTTGATGGATCCGCCCACGTTGAGCCCCTCGTACTTCACCAGGATCTCCGCCCCCTCCGGGTCCGGCAGCCGCCGGAGCCGGATCATGGGGGTATGACCGATGGCCTCCAGAATATTGTCGTATACCATAAGATTCTCCTTTAACAACCAGGGGAAGGGATCGCCGATCCCTTCCCCTGACCGATCTCCGTTTTAAGCGGTTGTCCGCTTGGACACATCCATATGGGGCATATAGATCAGCTTCCGGGGACATTTCTCCGCGCAGATACCGCAGTTTTGACATTTAGAATAATCCTTAACGGAGAGATTGTCAACGACGTGGATGGCATTATGGGGACAGAATTTTTCGCAGAGGTGACAGCCCAGACAGCCGCTCTCGCAGACCTTCCGGGTGATGCCGCCCTTGTCCGTGTTGGCGCAGGGGATGGCCCCTTCGAACCCGTAGGGGATGAGGTCGATCAGGTGCTTGGGGCAGGTCTCCACGCAGGCCTTGCAGCCCTGGCATTTCTCCGGGTCCACCTTCGCCACCCCGTCCACGATGCTCAGAGCGCCGAAACGGCAGGCGGCCACACAGCTGCCGAAGCCCAGGCAGCCGTAGGCGCAGGAGCGCTGGCCCCCGCCGATGGCCTGGGCGGCCACGGTGCAGTCCGGCAGTCCATTGTATGCATATTTCACCTGGGCTTTGTCGCCGCCGCTGCAGCGGACAAAGGCCACCATGCGCTGCATCTCCACCGCATCCACCCCCATGATGGCTGCGATACCCTTGACTCCGTCCTGTCCGGCGGGGGTGCAGCGGTCGATAGGCGCACCGTCCTCTACGATGGCGGCGGCGTAGGCGGAACAGCCGGCATAGCCGCAGCCGCCGCAATTGGCCCCGTTCAGGCAGGAGGCGACTTTTTCGATGCGTTCATCCGTCTTCACATAGAATACCTTGGAGGAGATTGCCAGGAGCAGGCCGAAGAAGGCGCCCAGTCCTCCCAGCACCGCGACGGCAAGCCAAACGTTCGTCATTCTCTTGCTCCTCCTCTCAGAATACCTTCAGGCCGGAGAAGCCCATGAAGGCCAGGGCCAGCAGACCCGCGGATATCAGGGCGATGGGGAAGCCCTCGAAGCTCTTGGGACAGTCCGACGTAAGATCCATCCTCTCCCGCACGGAGGCGAAGAGGACGATGGCCACCAGGAAGCCGATGCCCCCGGTGACGCCGTACACCAGGCTGGAGAGAAAATCGTAGTTCTTCTGGGTGTTCAGCAGCACCACGCCCAGCACCGCGCAGTTGGTGGTGATCAGGGGCAGGTAGATGCCCAGGGCCTGATACAGGCTGGGAATGCTCTTTTTCAGGAACATCTCCACAAACTGCACCAGGGCGGCGATCACCAGGATGTAGGCCACAGTCTGCATATAGGTGAGGCCCAGGGGTACCAGGAGCAGGGTGTTCACCAGCCAGCAGAAAACGCTGGCCAGGGCCATGACAAAGGTGACGGCCAAGCCCATGCCAAGGGCGGTATCCACCTTCCGGGAGACCCCCAGGAAGGGGCATATGCCAAGGAATTGAGAGAAGATGAAGTTTTCGATGAGGATGGCCCCCAGGGCGATGGATACGATCCCGGTGAGACTCATTTATCCTCGCCTCCCTTCTTTTCCTCGCTCTTCCGCAGGAGATACTGCATCAGGGCGATGAGACAGCCAAGGGTGAGGAAGCCGCCTACGGGGAGCACCAGGAAGGTGGCCGCGGCGCCCTCCGGCAGGATGCGGATGCCCGCGCCTTCCTGTCCCAGGAGCCCGCCGCCGAAGGTACCGTTGCCCAGGAATTCCCGAATGATGCACATGACGATGAGCACCAGGGTATAGCCGATGCCCTGAAAGATCCCGTCCAGCGCCGAGGCGACGATGCCGTTTTTGGAGGCGAAGGCTTCCGCCCGGGCCAGGATGATGCAGTTCACCACGATCAGGGGGATGAACACGCCCAGGCTCTCCGACAGGGACGGGAGGTAGGCCTGCATCAGCAGGTCCACGATGGTGACGAAGCCCGCCACCACCACGATATAGCAGGCGATGCGGATGGTGCTTGGAATGATCTTCCGCAGCAGGCTGATGACGATATTGGAGCAGGTGAGGATAACGATGACGCTGATGCCCATCCCGATGCCGTTGAAGAGGGTGGTGGTAATGGCCATGGTGGAGCACATGCCCAGGAGCTGCACCAGCACCGGGTTATTGGTGATGAGCCCGTCCTTGAATTGCTTCTTCACGTTCATGGCTTACATTCCCCCTTCCTTCAGCAGATCCTGTACCGCGGCCAGGGCGGCGTTCACGCCCCTGGTGACGGCGGTGGAGGTGACGGTGGCGCCGGTGAGGGCGTCGATATCGCCCCCCTGCTTTTTGAGTTTGACGCTGCCGGTCTTCCCTATGTATTGGCTGCGGAAGCTCTCCCGGGCGGCGTTGGCCCCCAGGCCGGAGGTCTCGGACATGCTGACGATGCTCACGCCCGTGACAGCTCCGCCTCGATCCACGCCCACCATCATTTCGATCATGCCGCCGAAGCCCGAGGGCGTCACGATCACGATCCAGCCCTCATCCCCGGCCCGAAACACCTTTGATACGATGTCCTCCCCTTCGTAATTCGTCTCGCTGTACTCTCTGGCGGGGAGCACGGTTTTCATGGCGACACGGATCTTTTCCGCCTTGTACTCCGCGATGCGCTTCTCGGTGATATGGTTCACCAGGCCCAGGAGGCCCGCCACCACCGCAGCGAAGAGGAGCAGAGTAACCACGGTCTTGATCATGCTCCGGGCGGTGCCGGTTTTGTTTTCCGTCATTTCGCCGCCTCCTTTGCCTTCTTCTCCTTTACGGCGCCGAAGCGTTTGCGGGGCAGAGCCTTATCCAGCAGCCAAACCGTGGCGTTCATGATGAGGATGGCGTAGCTCACGCCTTCCGCATAGGCGCCGAACCAACGGATAAAAACGGTGAGCAGGCCGCAGCCCACGCCATAGACGATCTGGGCCCGGGGATTCACCGGACTGGTGACGTAGTCGGTCGCCATGAAGAAGGCGCCCAGGATCACGCCGCCGGAGCAGAGCTGCCACCCGGTCCACAGAAGCCGCGGATTCCCCTGGGGGAACAGGAAGCTGAGCACCGCCACGGTGAGAAGGAAGCTCAGGGGAATACGCAGGGTGATGATCCGGCGGATGAGCAGATATACGGCGCCCAGCAGCAGGGCAAAGGTGCTGATCTCCCCCAGGGAACCGCCCACCTGGCCCAGGAAGCTCTGGAGCAGGGTAATTCCCTCCGGCAGCTTGCCGCCGGCCATGTCCGCCAGCGGGGTGGCCCGGGTGACGGCATCCGCGGTCGAGATGCGGAAAAACCCCGTATAGCTCAGGGGCTCCATCCAGGTGGTCATGGCCACCGGCCAGGAGAACAGGAATGCGCGGCCCGCCAGGGCGGGGTTCATAAAGTTTTTCCCCAGGCCGCCGAAAAGTTCCTTCACTATCACGATGGCGAAGAAATCCCCGATGATGAGGATCCACAGGGGGATGGTCACCGGCAGGCAGTAAGCCAGCAGAGTCCCTGTCACCACGGCGGATAGGTCCCCGATGCTTTCCGGCTTCTTCAGCAGCTTCCGGTAGGCCCATTCGAAAAAGACGCAGGCGGCGCAGCTCACCAGGGTCACCAGAATGGCCCGGAATCCGAACATATAGGCCGCCACACCCAGAGCGGGCACCATGGCGATGAGCACGTCCAGCATGATGGAACGGGTGTCTTCATCGGTGCGGATATGGGGGGATACCGATATGGAGAACAGACGCGGCTTCTCCTTTTCCTGATCCATGTCTGCCACCTCCCTTATTTCTTATTCTTGACCTGCACCTTGCCGTCCTTGAAGGCCTGCACCAGCTGCAGGCGGCCGGGACAGACGTAGGCGCAGCAGCCGCACTCGATACAATCGGTGATGTGCAGCCGCTCCAGCTCCCCGATCTCCCCTTTCCGCTCTGCGGCGTAGAGGTACAGAGGCTGAAGATGCATGGGACAGGCGGCCACGCAGCGGCCGCAGCGGATACAGACGGGATTCTCCTTCGCCCGGTTCTGGTCGGGCATCAGGCCCAAAACGGCGTTTGTGCCCTTGATGACGGGAACGGACAGGTCGAAGACCGCGCTGCCCATCATGGGACCGCCCAGCACGACCTTGTCCACGTCCTCCTTCAGGCCGCCTGCCGCCTCCACCAGAGCGGAGACGGGAGTTCCCACCCGGCAAAGGAAATTGCTGGGCGCGGCGACCCCGGGGCCGGAAACGGTGACTACCCGCTGGATGGAGGGCATCCCCTCCTCCGCCAGGCAGTTCACGCACCAGCAGGTATGTGCATTGAAAACGATGCAGGCAACGTCCGCCGGCAGCCCCCCCGGGGGTACCTGCCGCCCGGTCACGCTCTGGATGAGCTGCTTCTCCGCGCCTTGAGGGTAGCGGGTACGCAGGACATGGAGCCGGATACCGCATCCCGGCGTCAGCCGTTTCTTCAGACCGGCGATGGCCTCGGGCTTGTTCCCCTCCACCGCCAGGACCGCCTCCG
>CAMZJG010000032.1 GCA_947307505.1 uncultured Clostridia bacterium
ATCCCCGAGCCTCGGGCGGAGCTGGCCCCCACCGTGCCCAAGATGCTCAGCATGCGCATCGACGTGAACAAGATCCGCGAGGTCATCGGCAGCGGCGGCAAGACCATCCAGAAGATCGTGGCCGAGTCCGGCGCCAAGGTGGACGTGGAGGAGGACGGCATGGTCTACTTCTCCTCCCTGGACCTGGAGAACTGCCGCAAGGCCATGAAGATGGTGGAGTCCATCGTCTTCGTGCCCGAGACCGGCGCCCTGTACTACGGCAAGGTCACCCGCGTCATCCCCATCGGCGCCTTCGTGGAGCTGGTGCCCGGCAAGGAGGGCATGGTCCACATCAAGGACCTGGAGTTCAAGCGCACCGAGAAGGTGGAGGACGTGCTGAACGTGGGCGACATGACCTGGGTCAAGTGCCTGGGCGTGGACGAGCGCGGCCGTCTGAACCTGTCCCGGAAGGACGCCTACCGGGAGCGGGAGCAGCAGGGGCTGAAGGACTAAAAGCCAATAAAAACCAAGCGCGGAAGGTCAGATGACCTTCCGCGCTTCTTTCCTCCTGTGCTCTATTTCTCGAACTTGACGGTGAAGTAATACAGATACTCGTTTTCGTCGGAGATGTCCCCCTGTTCCAGGGAGCTGATATCCCTCACCCACAGAGCACCCGGAGAGTAGGTCAAGGCCAGCAGGCCGATCTCCTCCCCAAACCGGATGGGTCTTGTGTCTTCCAGGCTGACGGAAGCCCGGCCGTAATACTCCCTTTCCTCCGCCTCCCCCAGGATCGGCACCTCGGTGGACAGCTTGCTGCACTCATCCGCCAGGACCGTCTTGACGCAGTCATGTGCAAAATCCGGGATCAGAACGACCATTCCTCCCGATGGAGACTCCAGATACGCGCTTTCCCTGGCTATAACTTGCTGGTCAGCCAATTCACCCCTCCGGTACAGATAAACCGTCACCGTGACCGTCTTATACGGCGCATCCGTTCCATACCGGTAGAGAAATGCACCATCCACACCGGAGAGCAGCTCCGCCGTCTTCTGCTCCGGGCTGTCCCGATCCAGTGCGGCGATGTAGTTTCCCGGTCCTCTGTCCCGGAAGAGGGCCCAGCCTGTTGCGGCCAGCGCCAGGATCGCTACCGCCAACAGGAGCACGGCGATCCCCTTCAGCTTTTTCTGCCGCCGTTTTCCCTCCGCAGTCACCCGGATCAGGTTGTCTTCAGACCGTTTCTCCAGTTCTTCCCGACTGATCGGCTCTCCCGCCAGGAATTCGTTGATGCTGATGCCCAGAATATCACAGAGCTCCTGGTATACGGATACGTCCGGCAGACAGACTCCCCGCTCCCATTTGGAAACGGATTTGTCGCTCATTCCCAGTTTTTCCGCCACCTGACGCTGGGTCAGGCCCAGGGCCTTCCTTCGCTCCGCAATAAACCTTCCGATCTTCAGCAGATCCACAGAGCGCTCCCTCCTTTGCAGCCGGATCGTAGCATTTTTGCAGGAAAAAGAACACCCCTTATGGGTAGAATTCGGGTGTTCCCGCGAAAAAAGTACCCGGGACGGCTCTCCGCTGGAGAGAGGTCCCGGGCCATGTGCAGTCTTGTATGATCAGGCTTTTTCCGGTCCCGTGCCGGGCTCAGCCAACAGTTCGCCCACCTTATACACGTCCCCCGCGCCCACGGTGAGGATCATGTCCCCGGGCTTTGCCTCCCGCCGGATGCTCTCCGCGATGGAGGCGAAATCCGGGTAAAACTCTGCTCCGGGGATCCGGTCCGCCAGGTCCCTGGAGGAGATGCCTATGGTGTTCTGCTCCCGGGCGGCATAGATCTCCGCCAGCCATACCTTGTCCGGCTGGGACAGGACCTTCACAAACTCGTCGAAATGCTGCTGGGTGCGGGTATAGGTGTGAGGCTGGAAAACGGCCAGCACCCGCTGATAGCCCATCTTCGCCACCGCCTGCATCAGGGCGGCAAACTCACTGGGGTGGTGGGCATAGTCGTCGTAGATATCCGCTCCGTTGCAGCTGCCCTTGAATTCGATCCGCCGTCCCGCGCCCCGGAAGGCCTCCAGCCCCCGGGCGGTATCCTCCGGGCTGACCCCCAGTCGGATGGCCGCGGCGCAGGCCGCCAGGGCATTGTATACATTATGTCTGCCGGGGATCTGCAGCCGGATACGGCCCCATTTCTTTCCCCGATAGAGCACGTCGAATTCCGCGCCTTTGCCTTCGATCAGTCCATCCGGACGAACATCCGCCTCGGGAGAGAAGCCGAAGGTACACAGGGGGCGATCCAGCCCCGCCAGAGCGGACATGGAATTCGCGTCGTCCCGGTTCGCCACCACCAGCCCGTCCGCCGGGGTGAGCTCCGCAAAAGTACGGAAGGACTTCTTCACGTTTTCCAGATTCCCGAAAAAATCCAGATGGTCGTCGTCCACATCCAGGATGACGGCGATGGTGGGGCTGAAGCTGTGGTATGAGTTGTAATACTCGCAGGATTCCAGTATAATGGTGTCGCCTTTGCCCAGACGGTAACCGGAGCCCAGAAGGGGCAGGGTGCCGCCGATCATCACCGTGGGATCCAGGCCCGCCGCCATGCAGATATGGGTGAGCATGGAGGTGGTGGTGGTCTTGCCGTGGGTCCCGGCTACGCAGACGCCGTTGCGGTAATGCTGCATGATGGCGCCCCAGGCCTGGGTCCGCTCAAACAGGGGGATGCCCAATTCCCGGGCGGCCACGACCTCGGGATTGTCATCCCGGGCGGCGGCGGTACGGACGATGAAATCCGCGCCGCGCACATTTTCCGCCTGCTGACCGATAAACACGGGGATCCCCTTCTGCCGCAGCGCCTCCACCGCAGGGCTGTCCTGCATATCGGAGCCCCGGATCGTCAGGCCCTTGCTCTTCAGGACCTCGGCCAGGGGGGACATGCTCACCCCGCCGATGCCGATCAGATGGCCGATCTTCCCCGGCTTCATGTAGGCAAAGAAATCGGAAACCGTCATGATATTCCCCTCTTCTGCTCCGTGTCCCCGGAATGGGGCAGGCGCTGAATTTTATGTTCCGTATCCATCATATTCCGTTTTGACGGAGATTACAACTCCCCGGGAGAAAATTCTCTCCGGCAGGGAGTTCCAGGAGGTGTTGGGCGTGCGCATTCTGATCCTCAGCGTCACCGCAGGCGAGGGGCACAACACCAGCGCCGCCGCCCTTCGGGAGGTCATGGAGCGCCGGGGACATGAGGTCACCGTGTCGGATCTGTACCGCTGCTGCGGCGTGCCCACCCGGCTGACCGACCGTATCTACCGCACCTGCGCCAGGGAATTCCGGCAGAAATACAGCCGCACCTATACCCGTCTTGAACGGGATGAGCTCTTTCGCCGCCGCTGGGAGAGGCGCTTCCTGCCGGGCTGGCTGTACCTCAGGATGAAAGCCTGGCTGCAGGAGCGGGAATACGACTGCGCCGTGTGCATGCACGTGTTCGCCGCCAGAGTACTCACCCGTCTGCGGCAGCAGGGCTGTATACACATGCCCATCCTGGGTGTGAACACGGATTACTGCCTCCATCCTTATTGGGAGGACTGCCCCGGATTGGACGGTCTGGTTATCCCCACGGAGGAGATGCGGGAGGAGGTCCTGCACCGGAACATTCCTCAGGATATCATCCTGCCCCTGGGCATCCCCATCCGCTCTCCCCGGCGCTATCTGCTGTCCCGGGAGGAGGCCAGGGAGAAACTCGGCCTGCCCGGGGGAAAGCTGGTGCTCCTCATGGGCGGCTCCATGGGCTACGGCCATATTTTCTCCACCGCCCTGGCCCTCCGGAAGCAGGAGATCCCCACCGTCTGCGTCTGCGGCCGGAACCGGGTGCTGCGGGAGCGGCTCCTCCCCTTCCGGAACGACTGCCTTCAGGTGCTGGGTTACACCCGGCTGCTGCCGGAATACATGGCGGCGTCGGACCTGGCCGTCACCAAGCCCGGCGGCCTTTCGCTGACAGAACTGGCTGCGGCGGGGGTACCTGCCGTACTCACCAACCCCATTCCCGGGCACGAGGAACGGAATCTGCGCCTGTGGACCCGCCTGGGCGCCGCAGCGGAAGGCGGCGAGGACGGGGAATCCACCGCCCGCCTGGTGACGGAGCTGCTGGCAGACGAGGGAAAGCTGCGGAAAATGCGAAGCGCCCTGGAAGCCCTCAGCCCCCGGGACGCAGCAGAAAATCTGTGCCGTTTCGTGGAAACCCTTGACAAATCATCCGCGCATGATTAAAATCTAGTCGATCTGAAAGTCAGAGTAGGTACCGCGCATCAAGTGCCGCCGGGATGGGAAGTCGCCCGCGGACGAAAAATCCGGAAGCCGGATTTGTGTTGCGGTACTGCGTCCGCTGACACAATATGGCAAGCCTCGTTCTCCCGCCCCGGGAGCATCGTGCGTCTTCCTTCTGTGCCAGCGCAGCTTGGTTGAGAAGGAAGGCTTTTTTTGTGAACTATCAGGAATCTCTGGACTATATCCTGGGTACCCCCAACCCCGGTGGAGTCTACGAGCGGAACGTGATGGAGACCCTGATGCATGAGCTGGGAGATCCTCACAAGGACTGCCGGTACGTGCATATCGCAGGCACCAACGGCAAAGGTTCCACCGCGGCCTATATCGCCTCCGTTCTGCAGAAGGCAGGATACAAGACCGGCCTTTATACCTCTCCCTATATCCAGCGCTTCAATGAGCGGATCCAGGTGAACGGGGTACAGATCCCGGACGACGCCCTGGCGGAGATCACCACCGAGATCGCCGCCGCCACGGAGCGGGTGCAGGCCAAGGGCTACCGCCGCCCCACCATCTTTGAGCTCATCACCGCCCTGGGCTTCTGCTGGTTCAGCCGGGAGAAGTGCGACATCGTCTCCCTGGAGGTGGGTATGGGGGGTCGGCTGGACGCCACCAATACCATCGAACAGAGCGAAGTCTCCGTCATGGTGAACATCGGCTTCGATCATATGGAGTTCCTGGGGGATACCCTTCCCCTCATCGCCGGGGAGAAGGCGGGGATCATCAAGCCCCATGGGGACGTGGTGGTCTACGGGCAGGAGCCCGAGGTGGAGGAGGTCTTCCGCAAGGCCTGCGAAGCGAAGGGCGCTTCCTTCGCCATTTCCGACAGCAGCAAAGCCGTGGTGAAGGAAAACACCGTGGACGGCACCGTTTTTGACTTCGGGGGCTATGAGGATCTGCGCATCTCCCTCCTGGGCAAGTACCAGGTGCGCAACGCCTGCACCGCCGTCACCGCCATCCAGCACCTGCGGCGCCACGGCTGGAATATCTCCGACCTGGCCCTGCGGGAGGGTCTGTGGGAGACCCATTGGCCCGGCCGTCTGGAGCTTCTTCGGAAGGATCCCATCGTCATCGTGGACGGAGCCCACAATCCCCAGGGTGCCGAGGCGCTCATGGAGGCCATGGCCGCTCTCTTCCCCGGCCGGAAGTTCCGTATCGTGGTGGGCGTCCTGGCGGACAAGGATTATACCGCCAGCATCGATATCGCCGCCCCCTATGCGGTAAAATTCTATGCCGTGACTCCCCCCTCCTATCGGGCCCTCAGCTCCCAGGAGCTGGCGGAGGTGATCCGGCATCACAGCGGCACGCCGGTGCAGCCCTTTGATAGTATCCCCGCGGCCATCGAGACCGCTTTGCAGGAGGCAGACAAGCAGGACATCCTCTGCATCTTCGGTTCCCTCTATCAGGTAGGGGACGTCCGCAGTTATTTCGGGAGGAGCGTGTTCTGAATGAACAAAAAAACTACCTTTGCCCAGGATCTGCTGGTGTTCAAGAATGTCCGGGCACTGACCCTGGCAGCCATGCTCACCGCCATGAGCGTGGTCATCGGTATCCTGTGCAAGAACTTCCTCACCTTCAACATCTATTACCGTATCACCTTTGAGAATCTTCCGGTGATCTTCGCCGCCATCGTCTTCGGGCCCTTTATGGGCGCGGCGGTAGGCGTGTGCGCGGACCTGGTCAGCTGCCTCTGCTCCGCAAATCCCGTGGTGAATCCCATCATTTCCCTTGGCGCGCTGGCGGTAGGCTTCCTGGCGGGGCTCGTCTCCCATCACATAGGCTTCCGTTCCGAGAACGCCCGCATTGCCCTGAGCGTGGCCGCTGCCCATCTTGTCGGCCAGGTCATCATCAAGTCCATCGGCAAGATCCTCTGGTACGCCATGCCTTGGTACGGAGTTTTCATCGGCCTGGGCTTTTCCGTCGTCATCGGCACGATCGAGTTTTTCGCCATCCGCTATCTGCTGAACCATTCCGCCCTGGTCGCAGGTCTGGGAAAGCTGGGCGGCAAATGAGCGCGGCGCTTGACTTTTTCTCCCAGGAACGTTTCCAGGGTTTCAAGCCCGGTTTCGCCCGGACTCAGGCTCTGCTGGACGCCCTGGGGAATCCGGAACGGGAGCTGAAATTCGTCCATGTGGCGGGAACCAACGGCAAGGGAAGCGTCTGCGCCTGTCTCTCCTCCATTCTGACCGCTGCCGGGTATAAGACCGGGCTCTACACCTCTCCCTACGTGGTGTGCTGGAACGAGCGGGTTCAGGTGAACGGGGAGTATATTTCCGATCCTGACCTGCTGGAGGCGATCGAGGTCGTACGCCCCATCGCAGAGACCATGGACGACGCCCCCACCCAGTTTGAGGTGGAGACCGCCCTGGCCATCTGGTGGTTCGCCCATGTGCGCTGCGATATCGCCGTGCTGGAGGTGGGCATGGGCGGCGAATGGGACGCCACCAACGTGATCCCCGCCCCGGAAGCCGCCGTGATCTGCGCCATCGGCCTGGACCACACCGGGACCCTGGGGAATACCCCGGCTGAGATCGCCGGGGTGAAGGCCGGGATCATCAAGCCCGGCTGCGCCGTCGCCAGCTACGGCAGCAGCGAGGAAGCGGAAGCGGTGATCGAAGCCCGCTGCGCCGAAAAAGGCTGCCCCCTTGTCCGACCGGACCTCTCTCAGCTGGGGAACCTGCGTCCCGGTCTGGAGGGCTGCCGCTTCGATTACGGCGCATATCAGGACCTCTTCGTCCCCCTGGCGGGGACCTACCAGCCCAGGAATGCCGCCCTGGCCGTCACCGCGGCGGAGCTGCTGCGGAGCCGGGGCTGGAACATAACCGAGACGCACATCCGGGAAGGCCTGGCCTCCGTACGCTGGCCCGGTCGCTTCGAGGTGCTGCGCCGGGATCCCATCTTCATCCTGGACGGCTCCCATAATCCCCACGGCATGACCGCCACGGCGGAGAGCCTTCGCACCTACTTCCGCGGGGAAAAGCTCTGGTTTGTCATGGGAGTCATGGCGGATAAGGACGTTGCGGGTATTGCCCGCCTCCTGGCTCCCATGGCCGCGGGCTTCGCCGCGGTGGAGCCTCCCAATCCCCGGGCCATGAAGCCCATCTCCCTGGCGGATCTCCTCCGGCGGGAAACGGGAGCTGAGGCCGTTCCCTTCACCACCATCGAAGCCGGGGTGGACTGGGTCCTGACACGGGCCGCCCATACCGGCCGCCCGGCGGCGGCCCTGGGCTCCCTGTATTTCTCCGGCCAGGTCCGGGCTGCGGTGGAGGCCTGGTCCCGGGAGCATTGATCCAGGTTTTTTCACCAGGCGAAAAAAGCGCTTGACAAGGTCAGGGAAACCTGTTATATTCGCATAGATAAAAGGAAGCAGACGGCTACGCCGTCTCACCCGGCCAGAAGCTGCGCCGCGGTCAACACGGATTTTTCTTCCCCTTCGGGGGATCTCTGTGTGCGCGGGCCTTTTGGCCCGCGCACACTGTATTGGAGGTGTTTGAGCATCAGCAACGCGGCTTATCAAATCAATGAGGAGATCCGTGACAAAGAGATCCGTCTCATCGGGGATGACGGGGCCCAGCTGGGCATCATGTCCCCTGCGGCGGCTCTGGAAATCGCCTTCGAGAAGAATCTCGACCTGGTGAAGATCGCCCCCGGCTCCGAACCCCCGGTCTGCAAGATCATGGACTACGGCAAGTATCGCTTCGAGCAGTCCAAGCGGGAGAAGGAGACGAAGAAAAACCAGAAGATCGTGGAGATCAAAGAGATCCGTATGTCCCCCGGTATCGGCCTGAACGACTTCAACGTAAAGCTGAAGAACGGGCAGAAATTCCTGACGGACGGCGACCGGCTGAAGGTCACTGTGCGCTTCCGGGGCCGGGAAATGACCCATACGGAGATCGGTACGGAACTGCTTAACCGCTTTGCCGACGCCTGCAAGGACATAGCCGTCATCAGCAAGCCCGCCAAGCTGGACGGGCGGCACATGACCATGTTCCTGAACCCCAAGGCAGCCAAATAAACCGATCCAGCAATGTAATCATACGGAAGGAGAAGCAACCATGCCCAAGCTGAAGAGCCACAGCGGCGCAAAGAAAAGATTCAACCTGACCAAGAACGGTAAGGTAAAGCGCGCACACGCCTATAAGAGCCATATCCTCACCAAAAAGGTCACCAAGCGCAAGAGAGGTCTGCGCCATGGCACCTATGCCGACGTCACCAACGTCGCTGCCATCAAGCAGATGATCCCCTACAAATAAACCAAACAATAATTACTGCTTCATATAGGAGGAACAGGAAATGGCCAGAATCAAAGGCGCTCTCATGACGCGCAAAAGAAGAAAGAAGATCCTCGGCTTTGCCAAGGGTTATTGGGGCAGCAAGTCCAAGCACTTCAAGATGGCTAACCAGGCCGTCATGAAGTCCGGGAACTATGCCTATATCGGCAGAAAGCAGAAGAAGCGTGATTTCCGCAGCCTGTGGATCACCCGCATCAGCGCCGCCTGCAAGATGAATGGGATGAACTATTCCACCTTCATGCATGGGCTGAAGCTCGCCGGCATCGAAATGAACCGGAAGATGCTCTCCGAGATCGCCATCCATGATCCCGCCGCCTTCACCGCCCTGACGGAAAAGGCCAAGGCCGCCCGGTAA
>CAMZJG010000033.1 GCA_947307505.1 uncultured Clostridia bacterium
GGATATCCGGGACGCCACCTTCCAGGCTTTTGAGGTGGCGCGGACCATCTGATCAGCGCAGCATACGGGAAGGGGAATCATCCCCTTCCCGTTTTCGTTATGGGGAAGAATTGCGTCCTGCATCTTGAAACAGATCCAGATCAATGCTATAATTATTTCGTATATACATTTTTCCCCTGCCGGAGCATTGCCGTCGCCTCCGGCGGGATACGGGAGTTGATTTACCCTCATGGACGACATACCCCGAAGTATCCTGGTCCTGGCGCTCATCCTGCTGGGCGGCTGTTTTGCCGGCAGTGAAACCGCTCTTTCCTACTGCAACAAAGTGCGCATGCGGAAGCGGGCGGAGGAGGGCGAGCGTCGGGCAAAGCGCGTGGTGCGGATCCTGGACCGGTTTGACAAGGCTCTTTCCACCATATTGATCGGCACCAACGTCTGCTATGTATTCGCTTCTTCCTTTGCGGCCCTGTTGTTCATCAAGCACATGGGCACCGTCGGCGCGGTTGTCTCTACTGTTGTGCTCACCCTGCTGATCTTTTTCTTCGCGGAGACCATCCCCAAGAACTTCGCACGGGTGAACAGCGACGCTTACGCCCTGGTCTGTTCCGGTCCCCTGTCGGTCCTGATGATTCTTCTCACTCCCCTCACCGCCCTGCTGACGGGGTTGGGCTGGGTGGTAAAGCGGCTTCTGCCGGAAACGGGAGACCTGCCCAGCATCACTGAGGACGAGTTCTCCACCATGATCGACAACATCGAAGAAGAAGGGCTGATGGAACCCGCGGAAACGGCGCTCATCAAGTCGGCCATCGATTTTTCGGATACCTCTGTGGATCAGGTCATGACCCCGCTGAAAAACATGGTGGCGGTGTCCATTTCCGAGGATCCGGAAAAACTGAAGGAGCTGATCCTGCAGGAAAAGTATTCCCGCCTTCCGGTATATGCCGGTACGCCGGACCGGATCGTGGGCGTCCTCCAGACCAAAGACTGCCTCTGGCGCATCCTGCACGGGGAACCCATCGATATCAGTTCCCTGATGAACCTCACCTATAACGTGAGCCCGGATACCAAGCTCAACACCCTGTTCGAAGGGCTTGGCCGGCGGCATACCCATATGGCCATGGTGGTGGACAGTGAAGGCATCGCCCTGGGCTTCGTCACCATGGAGGATATCCTGGAGGAGCTGGTGGGCGAGATCTACGACGAGGATGACAAGCCTGCCCGGACTCAGCAGAAGGAGGCAGGCGCATGATTTACCTTCTCTATCTGCTGCTGGTCCTGCTGGTCCTCCTCAGTGCCTTTTTCTCCAGCTCTGAGATCGCCTACGCCACCGCCAGCCGTCTCCGTCTGCAGAATGACGCGGAAAACGGCAGCAAGCGGGCAGCCAGGGCTATGTGGATCACGGAACACTTTACCGGTTTTTTGTCCACCATCCTGGTGGGAAACAATCTGGTAAACATCGCCTTTTCCTCCGCCATGACCGCCCTGATGGTCAACGTTTACGGGGCAGGCGGAGAGACCATCGCCCCCATTGCCAGCACCCTGGTCCTGCTCATCTTCGGCGAGATCATCCCCAAGATCGCCGGAACCAGCCAGGCGGACCGTCTGGTCCGGGTCTACACCTATCCCCTGCGCTTTTTCATGATCCTGTTCAAACCCGTGACCGCCCTGGTCACCCGGATCGTGGACCGGCTCTCCAAACTCTGGACCTCTGAGGAGGCGGAGCCGGAGGTGACGGACGAAGAACTGGTGAGCATCCTGGAGACCATCGAAGACGAGGGCGTGTTTACCGAGCAGGAAAGCGAGCTCATCAAGTCTGCCATCGAATTCAGCGACGTGACCGCCGCAGATATCTTCATCCCCCGGGTGGACGTGACCGCCATCGACGTGGAGGACAGCGTGGAGGATCTGCTGAAGGATGAGGATCTCCTGAGCTACTCCCGCATCCCGGTCTATCGGGATACCATCGATACGATCCTGGGCATCCTCTCCACCAAAAAACTGCTGAAAGCCGCGATCACCACTCCCCTGTCGGAGATCCGGCTGGAGGATCTGCTCTCTCCCCCGGTATATGTGCACAAGACCCGGACCATCTCCTCCATCCTCTCGGAATTCCGGAGGAAGCACCTGATGATGGCCATCGTGGTGGATGAATACGGCGGCACCGAAGGCATCCTCACCCTGGAGGATATCCTGGAGGAGATCGTAGGCGAAATCTTCGACGAGAGCGACGATATCGAGCTGGATGTGGAACAGAAGTCGGACAACGTTTACGTTGTGGACGGCGGAACGACCATCGAGGATTTCTTCGATTCCATCGACTATCGGCCCGAGCATTTCGAAAGCGAGTACAGCACCATGGGCGGTTGGGCCGTGGAGATGCTGGACCGTTTCCCCCAGAAAGGGGATCATTTCACCTGGGATCGCTTCTCCGTCACCGTGACGGAAGCGGAAGCTCTCCGGGTGGAGACCCTGGAGGTGGAGCTTCTTCCTCCTCCCGAAGAAGAATGATCCGTTTATTCTGCCAGTCGAAGAATGATTCGTTTCATCTGCTGTCCCCGTGCCGGATACCGGCACGGGGACAGGTTCTCTGATTCCTGCGCGGAGAAAGATTTTCCTTGACACCGGGTGCAAAACTCTCTATAATGAGAAAGCTTTTGAACAGGATTTCGGGGTGTGGCGAAGTTTGGTATCGCGCATGGTTCGGGACCATGAGGCCGCGGGTTCAAGTCCCGCCACTCCGACCAAAAGGCCTTCGGGGAGCGCTGCTTCCCCGGAGGCCTTTTCTTTGAATAGACTTGAACCCGCGGCCGTAAACCGGATGCGCGGCAGTTTTTTCATTCCCTGCGCAGGTACCGCTTTGCCAATTGGGCGTGGGGACCCGACGACAGGGCTCGCAGGTCGTCGGGCGCAAAGAAGGTGGGCCAGTCTGTTCTGTCCTTTCGCATGGCGGCCAGACGCCTGTGGCGGCGGACGGCGCGTCCGATATTCAGAAGCACCATGACCCCCATAGGGATCAAAGCGGGAAGCAGATAAGGCTCCGTCTTGGGGTCTCCGGCCAGGAGGCGCATAGCCATCAGGGTGAGGAACGCGACTGCCGCCGTTGCCAGCGCCATGGGCGATACGAGCCAGGGCTGTCCCATACCGGACCAGGGCTGTACCGCTCCGCAGCGGGTACAGACAACCTTCTGCTCCACAAGGGAGAAGTCCCCCGCATCGAGCCGCTTCTTTGCAGACGCCAGAACCTGTTCCCGCTCCGTTGCCCCGGCGGCATCGGCAGTCGGCATGCCCGAGCCGGATATGGTCACCCGGGTGTCCAGGAAATCGAAAAACCCGTGGCCTTCCTTTCTCCGTCTCAGGGTATGCTCGCTCATCCCGGTCTCCCCGCAGCCCGGACAGCGGTACATGAGATAAAACTTTCCCAGTTCCTTCGTCTTAGCGGAATCGTTCCTGCTCATTATTCCCCCTCCTTATATAATCATCTGATTGTTTTATATCATAATCAGATTAGTCTTGTCAAGCAGAAATATTGGTGATAATTACCACGATAGGAAGATGATCCGCTGTATCATCGCATGGAGTGGATCTGCAGGAGCTGAGGATCCGCTGCGGGCCATGTATTCAGAAGGACAGCCGCAGGATGGGCAAAACCAGCCCGGCGTTTTCCCCTTTCTTTGGTTGCAGAGTGGGGTTTGATCCGCTATAATAGTTAAAGGAATATCCATCGAGATTCAAGAGCAAGGAGGATTCGTTATGACGAAGAAACCATTGTTCACCGGCGCAGCCACCGCCCTCATCACCCCGACCACTCCCATGGGGGTGGATTACGAAGCCCTGGGAAGGCTTATTGACTGGCAGATCGAAAAGGGCATCGATGCCTTGGTCATCGCGGGCAGCACCGGCGAGGGAAAAACCCTCAGCATCGCCGAGCACAAGGAAGTCCTGCGCTACAGCGCCGAGCGCATCGCGGGCCGGGTACCCATGATCGCGGGCACCGGCTCCAACGAGACCAGCGTATCCATCAACATGAGCCAGTATGCCTGTGAGGTGGGAGCCGATGGGCTGCTGGTGGTAACCCCTTACTACATCAAGGCCACCCAGAACGGGCTGGTAAAGATGTACAACATGATCGCCGACGCGGTGACGAAGCCGCTGATCCTGTACAACGTCCCCAGCCGGACGGGAGTGAATATCGAGCCGGAAACCTATTTGCGCCTTGCAGAGCATGAGAACATCGCCGCCATCAAGGAGGCCAACTCCGATATTTCCAAAATTGCCACCACTGCCGCCCTGATTGCGGGAAAGCTGGATCTCTACTCAGGCAACGACGACCAGACCCTGCCCATTCTCTCCCTGGGGGGCAAGGGGGTCATTTCCGTCCTGTCCAACCTGCTCCCGACGGAGACCTCCCGCATGTGTCATCTCTGGTTCGAGGGAGACACAGCCGGAGCCACGGCCATGCAGCTCCATTATCTCCCCCTGATCCACGCTCTTTTCAGCGAGGTGAACCCCATTCCCGCCAAGGCCGCCATGTCCGCCATGGGCTTCTGTGAAAACTTCCTGCGCACCCCCCTGACCCCCATGGAGGATGACCACAAGGAGAAGCTCTTCGCCCTCATGCGGGCAGAAGGTCTGCTGTGATCCCCCCACTTTTCCCAGAGCGGAAGCCAGCGTTCGCAGCTGCGTAACCGTGCAGAATTATTACGGAAGAGGTGTTGAAGATGAAACCCGATCAGTTTTCCGGCATGCTGTCCGTATTCCGTCCGCCTTTGGTATACGAGCTCACCGGCAGGGAGTTCACTCTGGTTTTCGACGACGGGTATGACCGCCGTCTGGTCTTCAAGGATCGGAAAACCCTGTCCTTCGGCCCGGTCGGAGAGGAAAAGGACTATGCCTACGAGTGTTTGAAGGGCGCCGACCGCTGCTACTTCGTCAACTTTGAAGATTTCACTCTCCGCCCCAGACTGGGCATCTCCCTGGTGCTGGATCTGGTACAGGATCTGGTCACCATGGCATTGACCCATATGTACAACAACCCCAGGATCCCGGGAATGCCCTCCGCCGATTACGTGTTCGGCGCGATCCAGCGGGAGGACGGCACCGTGTCGAACCTCCGCCACGGCTATACCACGGACCTGGTGGCTAAGTCCATCAGCTGGAACTACGGCTATTTTGACATTGCCCACGTGTACGCCACGGAACATTACTACCGCGTGACCTTCACCCCCCGGGGCCTTGCCCGGGCGTACAGGGGACGTCCCGAGCTCCGGTCCGGCGGCGGCGACGGACGGCGGACGCCCTCCGCCAACGACATCTATGAGGACTACTTCGCACCCATCAAGATCCGGGACCGCATCTATCTCGTGGGCCTGCTGGAAACGGTAAAGGCCAAGACCCGGGGCAAAGGAAGCAGCATCCTGGTGCTGATGAACCTGGATGAGATGCACGATGTGGGCCGTTCCTTCGGACCCAGCGGCGAGGGCGGCGAAGCCGGAAGCGGGAACAATACCCTGGGCGCCTTTGGCGTCTTCCATGACGCAAGCGAGCTGGTCGCGAAGAAGAGCACCCTCTATGTCCGCTGAAGCAGAGTTTGGAGAAGCAGGTGATGGATATGACAAAGACTTTATTTGATTATATTTCCAACGGCGAAAAGAACACCGTCTTCGGCGCGCCTTTTACGGAAGAACTGCAGAACAGATCGGCGCTTCTCCCTGACGGCGCCGCGCTCCGCTTTGATCGGGAACTGGCCGTCAAATGCGACGACGACCTTTTCCTTGCAGAGAAGGAGGGGCGGCTCTATCTGATCAGAGAGCTGCCGGACGAAAGCCTGACGGCGCTGGACGCCGAGCTGGAAACGGCCGGCGCCGCCGTTCTGCCCGAGGCCCTGGAGGGTTGGGTGACCGACCTCTGCTTCGCCTCCGGCTACGTGCTCACCGCCGCCTTCAAGGGCGGCGCCCTCACCCTCAGCGAATCTCCGGAGCCCGTGGTGTCCGGCATGTTCGGCTCCGGCGGTCTGAATGCGCCTGAGACCCGAAAGGCTCTCCCTCCCCTGGGAACGCTGGCAATGGAGGCCGTGGAGATCGACAGGAAGCGTTTTCTCTTCCGCTTCCCGGAGACCGGCGAGATCATCTTCTTCAACGGCCGCCGCTTCCTGTTCTATGCGATCCTGCGCGGCCGCCTGGTGGCCGGGTTCGTGGAGATCCCGCCGAAGGAGTAACACCCGGGCAGCCCCGGGATCCAGGCAAACGGCATGCCCTCGGTCGATCGGGGCATACGCGGCAGATGCCGCATTCCAAGGCAAAAGCGGACCGTACCTGAAAGGGTACGGTCCGCTGTTCCGTCTGTGGCGAGCAGGATCAGCCGGGAAACACACTGTCCCGGGGAGAGGGATGGATCCGCTCGTAGATGGGGAAACGCTGGCACAGAGCTGCGACCCGGTCCAGGATCTCCCGCCGGCTTCCCGCATAATCGAAGATGGCCTTGAGGATCAGCTCGCCCACTTCCTCCATCTCCGCCTCCTTGAAGCCCCGGGTGGTGACGGCGGGAGAGCCGAGCCGCAGGCCGCTGGTCTCCTGAGGCCCCCGGGGATCCGCGGGCACGGCGTTCTTGTTGGCGGTGATATGCAGGGAGTCCAGCCGGACCTCCAGTTCCTTGCCGCTCAGATCCATATTCTTCAGGTCCACCAGCATCAGATGGTTGTCGGTACCGCCTGAGACCAGCTCCAGACCGCCGTCCATCAGCGTCTGGGCCAGGGTGGCGGCGTTGGTCACGATCTGGTGCTGATAGGCCTTGAAATCCGGGCGGAGGACCTCTCCGAGGGCCACGGCCTTGGCCGCGATGATGTGCATCAGGGGGCCGCCCTGAACGCCGGGGAAGATGGCGCTGTTGATCTTCCGGGCGATCACCGCGTCGTTGGTGAGGATAATTCCGCCGCGGGGTCCGCGCATGGTCTTATGGGTGGTGGTGGTGACCACGTCCGCATAGGGCACGGGCGAGGGGTGCTCCCCTGCCGCCACCAGGCCGGCAATGTGGGCCATATCCACCATCAGGTACGCGCCCACTTCCCTGGCGATACTGCCGAAGGCGGCATAGTCGATGATCCGGGGATAGGCGGATGCACCGGCAATGATCATTTTCGGATGGTTGGCCAGAGCCAGTTCCCGCACCTGATCGTAATCGATCCTGCCGGTGGCGGGATCCACGCCGTAGGAGACGATATTGTAGTTCTTTCCGGAGAAATTCGCCTTGCTGCCGTGGGTCAGATGGCCGCCGTTATCCAGGGACATGCCCATGACCGTATCCCCGGGCTTGCAGAGGGCCAGATACACGGCGTAGTTGGCCTGGGAACCGCTGTGGGCCTGTACATTGGCGTATTTGGCGTCGAAAATGAGCTTGGCCCGCTCGATGCAGATATTCTCCGCCATGTCCACATATTCGCAGCCGCCGTAGAACCGGTTGCCGGGATACCCCTCGGCATACTTGTTCGTGAGTACCGAGGCCATGGTGGCCATGACCTCCTGGCTGACCAGGTTTTCCGAGGCGATGAGTTCGATGTTGTTTCTCTGACGTTTGAGCTCCAGGTCCAGGACCTTTGCGATCTCCGGGTCGTAGGCGCTGATGTAGCGCATGCTGGCTTCTACCATGTTGCCCTCCAAATCCTGCATATCTTATTGATTTAAAGTGAAACTGTATTTTGAAAAGTTAGCATGAATACCGGAGAATGTCAAGGAAAAAGTCTGATCTTCCTGGGGAAACCGGTTGATATGCCCCTGTTTCATCCGAAGTCGGATCGGGAGATCTGTTCCTTGCATTTCTCCGACACGCATAGTATACTTACTATAGAGAGGTAACAAAAACAATCATCGTTTGCAAGAGGAGGATTTCAAATGCTGACCGCAAAAGAAAACATGCGCCAATGCATCATTGGCGGCAAGCCTGACCGCTATGTCAACCAGTTCGAAGCCATCAGCATGGTGTTCGACCCTTCCATGCTCATGTCCCCCATGCCTAAAAAGGGCGGGGAGCCCACGGTGAACGCCTGGGGCGTGACCTATTCCTTCCCCAACACCGCCCCCGCTTCCTTCCCGGTGCACACCCCGGACAAGATCGTAGTCAAGGACATCGAGCACTGGCAGGATTACGTCCATGCCCCGGATCTCACCAAGATCCCCGACAACCTCTGGGACATGTGCAAGGGCATGTACGACGCCGTGGACGGCAATCTGAGCTACAAAGCCGCGTTTGTGGCTCCGGGCCTTTTTGAGCAGTGCCATCACCTCTGCGAGATCCAGAACGCCCTGATCTACTATCTGGAGTATCCGGATGAGATGCACGACCTCATCAAGTACCTCACGGAGTATGAGCTGAAGCAGGCCGAGCTCACCTGCTCCCGGCTGCATCCCGACGCCGTGTTCCATCATGACGACTGGGGCAGCGAGAGGAATTCCTTCCTCCGCCCCAGCGTTTTTGAGGACTTTTTCCTGGACGCCTACAAGGAGATCTACAAATACTACCACGACCACGGCTGCGAGTTCATCTTCCACCACTGCGACTGCTATTCCGCGAACCTCGTCCCCTATATGATCGAGATGGGCATCGACGTGTGGCAGGGCTGCATGCATTCCAACAACGTGCCGGACCTGGTGAAGCAGTACCAGGGTAAGATCACTTTCATGGGCGAGATCGACAACAAATTCGTGGATTTCGAGGGCTGGACTCCGGCGGACTGCGAAAAGGCGGGTTACGACGCCATTGAGCGCGTAGGCAGCATGACGAGCTTCATCCCCTGCATCACCCAGGGCGGTGCGGGCTCCCTGTATCCGGGCGCCTACGACGCTCTGTTCGAGGGCATCGACAAGTACAACATCGAGCATTTCGGCTGCACCAAGGAGGAACTGACCGCCAACCGCGTGCCCCAGAGGATCATGTTCTGAGCCGCGCTTCCGAAAC
>CAMZJG010000034.1 GCA_947307505.1 uncultured Clostridia bacterium
TATTTGACGACAGCGATTTCGTCCAGCTGAAGGGCACCACCTGGTATCCCAACAATGACGACAGCCAGAACGACGGCGGCGTCACCCTGCGTTACGCCCTCCAGGTATCCATCAACACCGTGGCGGCCCAGATGATCGATATGCTCACCCCGGAGGTCTCCTTTGACCATCTGGTGAACAATCTGGGCTTCACCCATCTGGTGCGGGATTACAACGGCTTCTCGGACGTGAGCTACGCGGGCATGGCTTTGGGCCAGCTCTCCTACGGCGAAAGCGTCCGGGAGATGTGCCAGTCCTACACCCCCCTGTGCAACAACGGCATCTATACCGAAGCCCGCACCTACTCCAAGATTCTGGACGCCTCCGGCAAGCTGGTGTACGAGAACATCCCCGAGAGCCATGTGGCCCTGAAGGAGACCACCGCCTATTATATGACCGAGATGCTGAACAACGCCGCCAACCGGGGCACCGGCTGGCTCTCCAAGTTCGGCAACATGGGCATCGCGGGCAAGTCCGGCGGCAGCAGCAGTTGGCATGACCGCTGGTATATCGCCTATACCCCCTATCTCCTGGCGGCCTGCTGGACGGGGTACGACATCGGAGAGAACATGGGTTCCTCCAACCCCGCCACCGGCATGTGGAAGCAGGTGATGCAGGAGGTGCACAAATACCTGGGCTATGAGGACAAGCAGTTCGAGACGCCCGAGGGGATGCGCCGGGTAACGGTCTGCGTGGATACGGGGCTCCTGGCCTCCGAAGCCTGCGATCATGAGATCCGGGGCAGCCGCACCATGACCCTGTATATGTACCCGGAGGATATGCCCACCAGCGTCTGCCAGGCCCACGTGTACCAGGATATCTGCTCCGAGAGCCTGGATCTGGTCGGGACGGACTGCCCGGACAGCTGCCGGGTCCGATTGTCGGTGCTGGATCCCAGCAAGTATTCGGGAACCATGACCCTGCCGGACTATTACCGCAGCGGCGCCTATCCCAAGAAGCGGAGCTTCGGCTCCGACGCGGCGTATCAGGAATGGCGGGATGAGAACCGCACCCGCTATGTTCTGAGCGAAATGCTCCACTGCCGGTATCATAACATCGATCCCGTCTCCGGCTGGATCATCGAAGCGAAGCACGGCTACCTGATCAATCCCACCACCGGCATGTATTACGATATTGAGAATGATATCCTGATCGACCAGTATTCCAAGTGGCAGGTGGACTGGCTCACGGGCTATCTGATCGACCCCAACACCGGGAATTACGTGGATCCCCATACCGGGCAGGACGTCTTCCTCACGGACGAGCAGCTGGCCTCCTATACGCAGTATAAGTACCACAGGCCGCCCGGCTACGGCCATGAGGAACCCATCGTACGGCCTCCCGCGCCGACGGAGGAGCCGCAGCCCACGGACGAGCCGGCCGAACCCGGCGGCGAGCCCGGAGAGGGAGCGCCTGAAGAGCAGGGAAATGAAGCGGGCGGAGAACCCGCAGCGGAGCTGCCGGAAGCCACCCCCGCGCCGGAGGGAAACACCGGGGACGAGGGCGGAGGAGAAGAAGCGGGCTGAGCCTGACCCTCAAATGAATCGAACAAACAAAACCGCCGCGGGACCGATCCGGTCCCGCGGCGTGCGTATTCTCAGGGATTTCTTTCTCATGACAGATCGGGGCGGAAGGTTCCCGACGCCATGGCAGCATGGTATAATGGCACATAAGACAGCAGCGGAAGAAAGGAAAGAAAAGACATGAAGATGCACAAGTTCTTCGCCTGGGCGGCGGCGATCTGCTTCCTCCTGGCTATCATCACCGGGTATAAACGGAAATAGTGTCCGCAACGGAAAGCCGCGGGACCGGATCGGTCCCGCGGCTGGGTTTTTATCCTGATTGGTTTTTACAGCACCCGGACCCGGATCACCCCGGGCTGGTCGGCCAGGGCCGCCTGGTTGAAGGGCTCGTCCCGATCCGCCAGGATGGCCTTGATGTTTCCCCGCACGGCTTCGGCTTTCGCCGCGGCCTCCACGCTCACCTGGGCGTCCTTCTTCGCCAGGATCACCGCCCGGTATTTTCCGGACCGGTCCATGCGGACGTTGGGCAGGTTCACGCTGTTGACGATATTGCCCCGGAGGAGGTATTCCGTCACCTGGTCCGCTGCCATGATGGCGCAGTTCGTTTCGCTCTCCGGCGTGCTGGCTCCCAGGTGGGGGATGGAGACGCAGCCTTCCATGGAGACCGTGTCCCCGTTGGGGAAGTCCGTCACGTACCGGCTGACCTTGCCGCTCTTCAGGGCGGCGGCCATATCCGCGTCGCACACCAGCTCGCCCCGGGCGATATTGATGATCCGCACCCCGTCGGGCATGAGGGCGATGGTCTCGGCACGGACGGTATTCTTGGTATCGGCGTTCAGAGGCAGGTGGAGGGAGAGATACTCGCTGCGGGCGAACAGAGCCGCCTGGTCCGGCACCATCTCCACGATGCCCGTCAGCTCCTGCTTCAGGGCGTCGGAGAGGAAGGGATCGCAGCCCAGCACGGTCATGCCCAGGGCATGGGCCGCTTTGGCCACCTTGGCGCCTACGGCGCCCAGACCCAGGAGGCCCAGGGTCTTGCCCATGAGCTCGGGGCCGGTGAACTGCGCCTTGCCCTTTTCCACCAGGGGAGCGACCTCATCTCCCTTTCCGGCCAGGGTACGGCACCAGTCGATGCCGCCGATGATGTTCCGGGAGGCCAGGATGAGAGCGCATACCGCCAGCTCCTTCACGGCGTTGGAGTTGGCGCCGGGGGAGTTGCACACATAGATGCCCAGTTCCGCGAAGCGGTCCGTGGGGATATTGTTGTATCCCGCGCCGGCCCGGGCGACGGCCAAGAGGCCGGGACCGGGAACGTAGTCCAGCATCTTTGCGCTGCGGACGATGATGGCGGCGGGATCCTCCGCATTGTCGTCAACGACGAAATCCGTCTGCGGCAGACGCTTCAGGCCTGCCGGATCGATGGCATTCAGGGTTTTTACCGTAAACATCTTCATATCCTCCTGCGGGCCGGGTTCAGCCCTGCTTTTCAAATTCCTTCATGTAGTCTGCCAGCGCCTGCACGCCCTCGATGGGCATGGAGTTATAGATGGAGGCCCGCATGCCGCCCACGCTCCGGTGGCCGCCGATGTTCTCGATGCCCCGTTCCTTGGCGCCGGCGATAAAGCGCTTGTCGATCTCCGGATCCCCGGTGACGAAGGTCACGTTCATGAAGCTGCGGGAACCCTTTTCCGCGCAGCCCTTGAAAAGGCTGCTGGAATCCAGCACGTCGTACAGCAGCTTGGACCGGGCGCGCTTGCGCTCCTCCATGGCGGGGATGCCGCCCTGGGCGTCGATCCATTTCAGCATCAGATCCATCATGTAGATGCACCAGCAGGGCGGGGTATTGTGCATGCTGTCCCCCTTGATCATGGCGGCATAGTCCAGCATCACGGGAGCGATGGGAAGGGCGTTGCCCGCGTAGGTCTTGTTCACGAAGACCGCGGTGACGCCGGCGGGAGCCATGTTCTTCTGGGCGCCGGCGAAAACGACGGCGTACTTATCCCAGTCGATATACCGGGTGAGGATATCCGAACTCATGTCCGCCACCAGGGGCACTCCGGCGGGAGCCTGGGGGGTATACTGCCACTCGGTGCCGTAAATGGTGTTGTTGGCGCAGTAATAGAAATAGGAGGCGTCCTCATGCAGGTCCAGCTGGTCCTGGGCGGGGATATAGGTGTGGTTCTTCTCTTTGCTGGAAGCAACGATGCGCACTTCCCCGTATTTCTTCGCCTCATCCGCTGCCTTCCCGGCAAAGGAGCCGGTCACGGCGTAGTCCGCCTTCCCCGTGCGGCTGATGAGGTTCATGGGGACCATGGCGAACTGAAGGGTGGCGCCGCCCTGGAGGAAGAGGATCTCAAAATCCTCGGGCACCTTCAGCAGAGCCCGGAGCCGGGCCTTCGTATCCTCATGGATCGCCTGGAAAGCCTTACTTCGGTGACTCATCTCCATAACGGACATGCCCGTTCCCCCGTAGTTCAGAAGCTCGGACTGAGCTTCCCGGAGAACTTCAACAGGCATGGTGGAGGGGCCGGCAGCAAAGTTGAATACGCGATCCTTAGGCATGGTATGACCTTCTTTCCAAAAAGATGTTGAATAACCGATGATATCGGGATAATACATTAAATGATTAAATTAGACGATATTATAGCAAGGCCGCAGGAGAAAGTCAAGCCTTTGCTTCAACGGGTAAATCCACAGGTTCCAGGGTGAGTCTGCCTTCCCGGATGCCGGTGATTTTCACCGGGAGTACCTGTCCTTCCCACCCCGGGAGCAGCTCCGTTTCGCAGTCGTTGGGGGTGCGGCCCAGGCGGCTCTCGAACAGTACCTCCTGCACCGTGCCCACCTGGGCGGCCAGAAAAGCGGCCCGGGTCTCCGCAGCCAGGGCGATGGCCCGGCGGGCCCGCTCCTCCCGCTCACTTTTGGGAACGGGATCCGGCATCAGGGCGGCCCGTGTCCCCTTCCGCTCGGAATAAGGGAAGACGTGGACATGGGCAAAAGCGCATTCCCGAAGGAAATCCAGGGTGCGGGAAAACTCCTCCTCCGTCTCCCCGGGAAAGCCGGCGATCAGGTCCGCGGTGACGGAGCAGCCGGGAAAGGCTTCGCGCAGGAGTTCCACGCTCCGGCGGAACCGGGCGGTATCGTATTTCCGGCCCATGCGCCGCAGGGTGTCGTCGCAGCCGGACTGGAGAGAGAGATGGAAGTGCGGGCAAAGCCTGGGAGTCTCCCGGAGCTTCCCGCAGAAATCCTCGTCCACTGCCCGAGGTTCCAGAGAGCCCATGCGCAGACGCAGCTCCGGGGCGGCTTTCCCCAGAGCGGAGATCAGATCTCCCAGACCATATTGATAGGAAGCCAGCTCGATCCCCGTGAGGATCAGCTCCTTCACCCCGGAATCCCGGAGGCGCAGGGCTTCCTTCACCGCCTGATCCGGCGGCAGGCTCCGTACCGGTCCCCGCAGGAAGGGGATGATGCAGTAGGCGCAGAAGTTGACGCACCCGTCCTCCACCTTCAGATAGGCCCGGGTCCGGCCCAGGGACCGGTCCGGGGGAAGCGCCTCGAAGGTCCGGCGGTCCAGCGCCCGATCCAGCAGATTCACCGGGGAAGAAGCCCCCTCCAGGGCGCACAGCGCCTCCACAAAAGCCAGACGGCCGCCGCTTCCCCCCGTGACGGCGGGACGGCAGTCCTCCGCCTCCTCCGGCTCCGCCTGGGGCCAGCAGCCGCAGACGGCCAGCTTTGCCCCCGGGTTTTGCTTCAGGAGCCGTCTGGCGGCTTGGCGGGATTTCCGAGAACTCTCCGCCGTGACGGCGCAGCCGTTCAGCACCACCACGTCCGCGTTCTCCGTGACGATGCTGTGCCCTCTGGCCCGGAGCAGAGATTCCATGGCGGCGGTTTCGGACTGGTTGCAGCGGCAGCCCAGAGTTTCAAACAAAAAGCGCACGGTCAGTCCTTCACGATGAGGCGGCTGATGGCCTCCGCGAACTTCTCCCGGTCCCCGGGGGTACCGTGTACCACCACGTCCACAGGCTTGGCCAGGTCCAGGCTGAACAGACCCAGGAGACTTTTGGCGTCCACCAGGTAACGGCCGGAGACCACGTCGATATCGCTCACCTGGGCATTGGCCTGGGTGACAAAGTGCTTCACGTCGTCTATGGTGCTCATGCGGATCCGGATCGGTTCCATGGGGATCCCTCCTTGCAATTCATATTTGGATTGATTATACTGCTTTTGCCTTGGGCAAGTCAATTTGAAACAGGGAATGAAGCGGATATGATCTATCTGGATAACGCGGCCACCACAAAGCCCTGCCGGGAGGCGGCCGAGACCGTGGCAAAGGCCATGACCGAGCTCTGGGGAAACCCCTCCGCGGGCCACGCCCCGGGGCGGGAGGCCAGGGCGGCTCTGGATCAGGCCAGGGAGCAGGTGCTGAAGGCCCTGGGTCCCGGGGGAGAGAAGGGGAGCCTGACCTTTACCTCCGGCGGCACGGAGGCGGATAATCTGGCCCTTTTCGGCGCGGCAAAGAAGCAGATCCACCGGGGCAGGCACATCATCAGCTCGAAGGCGGAGCATGAGGCGGTGCTGAAATGCCTGGAGGAACTGAAGGCGGAAGGATGGTCGGTGACCCTGCTGGATCCGGACGCCTCCGGCCGCATCCCCGCGGAGGCGGTGGGGGAGGCTCTGCAGCCGGATACGGTCCTGGTGAGCCTGATGCTGGTGAACAATGAGACCGGCGGCATCACCGATATTCCTCGTATTGCGGAGCTGCTGAGGGAGCGGGGTTCCCGCGCCCTTCTCCATACGGACGCGGTGCAGGCTTTTCTGAAGCTGCCCTTCAGCCCGGCGAGCCTGGGGGCGGATCTCATCACCCTCAGCTCCCATAAGATCTGCGGCCCCAAGGGGGCGGGAGCCCTCTGGTGCCGGACCGGCCTGCGTCTGCCTCCCCTGCTCCGGGGCGGCGGTCAGGAGGGAGGTCTTCGCTCCGGTACGGAGCCCATGCCTGCCATCCTGGGCTTCGGAGCGGCGGCGGAGGCGATCTCCGCCGGGAAGGACCATGCCGCCCGCTATGCCGCTCTGCGGCAGATCCTGACAGAAGAACTGCCCGGAGCTCTGTTCCTGGGGGATCCGGAAGCCTGCGCGCCCCATATCTGCAGCCTTTCCTTCCCCGGAGCCAGGGCGGAGCCGCTGATGAACGAGCTGGACAGGAAGGGGATCTGTGTCTCCCGGGGTTCCGCCTGCGCGCGGGGCCGACGGAGTCATGTGCTGGAGGCCATGGGGCTTCCGGCAAAGGTGATCGACGGGGCGCTCCGCATCTCCTTCGGTCCCGGGAATACGCCGGAGGAGGTACGGGAAGCATGCGCCTGTCTCCGGGAGGCCGTCCGCCGGTACTTTCCCGGCGCGGGAAAGTGATTTATTTCGCTGAATGAGAGAAGAATTCCCCCGGGATGTATTGCAAGTTTCCTCCATCTATGATAGTATCATCAAATCCACACGGCTGGGATAAGAGATATATAGGAAAGCACAGGTGACAAGCATGGTATCAATCGCAATTCTCGGATTTGGGATCGTGGGGTCCGGCGTAGCAGGCGTACTGACGAAGAATCGGGAGCAGGTCGACGCTGCCGCCGGAGACGCCGTGCGGCTGAAATATATCGTGGATGTGCGGGATTTTCCCGATAGTCCTTTCGCTCCCCTGCTCACTAAGGATTTTTCCGTCGTGGAGAGGGATCCCGACGTCCGGGTGGTGGTGGAGACCATCGGCGGCTGCGGCGTCGCCCTGGAGTTCACCCGCAGGGCCATTCTGGCCGGGAAGCATGTGGTGACCTCCAACAAAGCTCTGGTGGCCGCCCACGGGCGTGAGCTGCTGGAGCTGGCAAAGCTGCATAATGTGAATTATTTCTTCGAGGCCAGCGTAGGCGGGGGCATCCCCGTTCTCCGGCCCCTGAAGTTCGACCTGGCGGGGAACCGGATCACCTGCATCCGGGGCATCCTCAACGGCACCACCAATTATATCCTTACCGCCATGCGGGAGGAGAAGCTGAGCCTGGAGGAGGCCCTGCGCAGCGCCCAGTCCAAAGGGTACGCCGAAGCCAATCCCACGGACGACCTGAACGGCATGGACGCCGCCCGGAAGCTGGCCATCCTGTCCGACCTGGCCTGGGGCCGGGAGGTCCGGGCTGAGGAGATCAGTCGGGAGGGGATCCAGAACGTCAGTCTGAAGGACGTGGAGTGCGCCGCCCGTCTGGGAGGCAAGCTGAAGCTCATCTGCGAGGCTAAGCTCCTGCCGGAGGGCGGGATGACGGCCTTTGTCGCCCCCCAGGTGGTGATGCCCGACAGTATGCTCTATGCCGTGGACGAGGCGTTCAACGCCGTGCTGATCACCGGCAACGCCGTGGGAGACGTAATGTTCTACGGCACCGGCGCGGGGAGCGAGCCCACCGCCAGCGCCGTGGTGGGGGATGTGCTGGACGCCGTTCGGCACATGGGCAAACGCAGGGACATAAGCTGGTCCGGGGACCCGGCGGCCCTCAGCGATCCCATGGCGGTGAGCGGGCGCTGGTATGTGCGGCGGGGAGACGTCGCCGCCATCGCGGAAGAACGTCCTGCGGGATCGATGGGGGAGGACGCCGCCTGTTACCGGGTTCTGGAAAAATGAGAAGAGCGAACCGTGGCACACGGTTGAAATAAGGTGGGATCAGAACAATGCTTATCGTACAGAAATTCGGCGGCAGCTCCGTTGCGGATGCCGCCAAGCTCCGGCGGGTGGCCGGGATCATCGCGGATGCGAAGAAAGCCGGCAACGACGTCATCGTCGTCCTCTCCGCCCAGGGAGATACCACCGACGATCTGATTGCGAAAGCGCATGAGATCAGTCCGGAGCCCAACCGCCGCGAGCTGGATATGCTCATGGTCACCGGGGAGCAGATCTCCATTTCCCTCTGCGCCATGGCGCTGCAGGAGATGGGGATTCCCGCCATCTCTCTGCTGGGGTGGCAGGTGCGTCTGCGCACCAATTCGGAATACGGCAGCGCCCGGATCCGCAGCCTGGATACGGAACGCATCCAGCAGGAGCTGGACCAGGGCAAGGTGGTCCTGGTGGCGGGGTTCCAGGGCGTCAACCGCAGGGGGGATATGACCACCCTGGGCCGGGGCGGGAGCGATACCACCGCCGTAGCCATCGCGGCGAAGATGCACGCGGACCTCTGCCAGATCTATACGGACGTGGAGG
>CAMZJG010000035.1 GCA_947307505.1 uncultured Clostridia bacterium
TGGGGGATTTCGGCGTCGCCTACAATATCTATGCCCTGCTGCTGACCCTCTCCACCGCGGGCCTGCCCGTGGCCCTGAGCCGCATGGTCTCCGAGGCGGACGCCCTGGGGCGGCGGAACCAGGTCCGGCGCACCTTCGTGGTGGCCCGTGCGGCTTTCTTCGTCCTGGGCATGATCAGCACGCTCTTTATGCTGATCTTCAGCCGGTATCTGGCGGACTTCATGGGTTCCCCGGAGGCAGAGGCCGCCATTTCCACCCTGGCCCCGGCTCTGGTCTGCGTGTGCCTTATGTCCGCCTACCGGGGCTATACTCAGGGACTGGGAAACATGGTGCCCACCAGCGTCTCCCAGATCATCGAGACCCTGTGCAAGGTGGTATTCGGTCTCTCCGCCGCCTGGATCCTCATCCGGCGGGGGTACAGCGGCAGCGTCGGCGCGGCGGGGGGCATCTTCGGCGTCACCGTAGGCACGGTGCTGGGTCTGGTGTATATCGTTCCCGCCACCCTGCGGCTGGATCGGAAACACCGCCAGCCCAGCCCCAGTCCGGATGTGCCCGAAAGCCGCGGCGAGACCCTGAAAAAGCTCATCCTCATCGGCGTGCCCATCATCATCGGCTCCTGCGTGCTGAACCTGGTGGCCATGGTGGACACCAAGATGATCTTCGGCCGCCTCCAGAGCGCCCTGGGCTATTCCTACGAGACGGCCCGCTCCCTCTACGGGACCTATTTCAACAGCCAGACCCTCTATAACCTGCCCTCCGCCTTTGCGGTACCCATGGTCACCAGCGCCATCCCCGCCATCGCGGCCTATCTGGCCGAGCGGAAGACCCGGGACGCCGCCCAGGTGCTGGGGGCCTCCCTGAAGCTCATGAACCTGCTGGCCATGCCCATGGCCGTAGGCATGGGCGTGCTGGCGGCGCCCCTCATGGGCGGGCTCTACGGCGATACGGATCCCGCTGCAGGGGCCATTCTTTCGGTGCTCAGCGCCGCAGGTTACGGGGTCTGCATCATGATGGTGACCAACGCCATCCTCCAGGCCTACGGCCATGAACGCCTGCCCATCCTCACCATCGCGGCGGGCGGCGTCTGCAAGATCGCGGTGAACTACGTCCTGCTGGGCAACCCGTCGGTGAATATTGTGGGAGCTGCCGTGGGCAACGTAGCCTGTTATCTGGTCATCAGCCTGCTGAATCTGATCCTCATCCGCCGGAAAGCGCAGGACTGCCCGAAGCTGATCCCCCTGTTCCTGCGTCCACTGATCGCCTCCCTCCTGATGGGCTGCTGCGCCTGGGGCGCATACGTGCTGCTGCGCAGCGTCTTCCGCTCCATGGACATCTTCCAGAGCGGGCGGATGCTTTTCCTGGCCCCGGCGGTCCTGGCGGTGGTGGTGGGCGTTGTGCTGTACCTCGTGTTCGTGGTCCTCTTCCGGGCTATCACCCGGGAGGAGCTGGAGCTGGTACCCAAGGGGGATAAACTGGCCAGGCTTCTGCGGCTGTAAGCGTTTCTTTCGCAAAGGAGTTAAAAATGAGATTGGATAAATATCTGAAGGTCTCCCGCCTCATCAAACGCAGGACCGTGGCAAACGAAGCCTGCGACAATGAGCGGGTCATGGTGAACGGCAAGCCCGCCCGTGCCTCCTACGCCGTGAAGCCCGGGGATATCCTGGAGCTGCGCTTCGGAGAACGGATCCTCCGGGTGGAAGTGGTGAGCGTGGCGGAGCACGCGGGAAAGGACGAGGCCGCCGCCATGTACCGGGAGCTTCGGTGACATGCAGACAAAGCGCAGACTGATCGGGGATCGGGCGTTTTATGCCATGGTCCTGTCGGTGGCCGTGCCCATCATGGTGCAGCATGGCATCACCAGCTTTGTGAACCTGCTGGACAACGTCATGGTAGGCCGGGTGGGCACGGAGGAGATGTCCGGCGTGGCTATCGCAAACCAGCTCATCATGATCTTCGAGCTTGGGATCTTCGGCGGACTCTCCGGGGCAGGCATCTTCGCCGCCCAGTATTTCGGCAGCGGGAATCTGGAGGGGGTGCGCAACGCCTTCCGGATCAAGCTGTATATTGGGCTTTTCGTGTGTCTCGCAGCCATCGCTGTGTTCCTCTTCTTCGGCCGGGACCTGGTGATGCTCTTCCTCCAGGGGGAGGCGGACGTGGGAGATCCGGAGACCACGGCGGGACATGCCCTGGGCTATCTTCGGATCATGCTTCTGGGCTTTATCCCCTTCATGCTGGCCCAGGTGTATGCCAGCACTTTGAAGGAATGCGGGGAGACCCTGCTCCCCATGAAGGCTGCGGTGGCGGCGGTATTCACCAACCTGGTGCTGAACTACATCCTGATCTTCGGCAAGCTGGGCTTCCCTGCCATGGGCGGCCTGGGCGCGGCGGCGGCCACGGTGGTCTCCCGCTTCGTGGAACTGGGCATCGTGCTCATCGGCGCCCACCGGCACTTCGACCGGTACGCTTTTATGCAGAAGCTGTACCGCACCCTGCTGGTCCCCGCTCCCCTGCTCCGCAGCGTGCTGGTAAAGGGGCTTCCCCTCCTGGCAAACGAGCTGCTCTGGTCCGGGAGCATGGCGGTGCTGAGCCAGTGCTATTCCCTCCGGGGCCTGAGCGTGGTGGCAGCCATGAATATCACCACCACCGTGACGAACCTGTTCAGCGTGGTGATGATGGCCATGGGCAATGCCGTCGCCATCATCGTGGGCCAGCAGCTGGGCTCCGGGGATCTGGAGCGGGCGAAGGACACGGACCGGAAGCTGATCTTCTTTTCCTTCTGCCTCACGATCCTCATCGGCGCCATTCTCTCCCTGCTGAGTTCCTATATCCCCCGGATCTACAAAACGGAGGCCGCGGTGCAGGAGCTGGCCTATCTGCTGATCCTGTGCGCCGCCCTGACCATGCCCATCGATTCCCTGGCGGTGACGGGTTATTTCACCATCCGCAGCGGAGGCAAAACTCTCATCACCTTCCTGTTCGACAGCGCCTATTCCTGGGTCATCACCATTCCCCTGGCCTGGTGTCTGGTGCATTTCACGAACCTGCCCATCGTACCCCTGTACTTCATCGTCCGCTTCTCCGGCATCATCAAAAGCGGGCTGGGCCTTGTGCTGGTGCACAAGGGGATCTGGTGCCAGAATATCGTGGCGGAAGCCAAGTGACCGGAGGTTATCCACAAAATCATCCCCAGGTTGTCCACATTTCGTGCTCCTCTTATCTGCTGTTCTTTTTTCCTTTCCGTTCCTTTGCTTTCCTTTTGATTGGATCCTTCTTTTTTCTTTTCGCTTGTTTTTGTTTCTTCTCTTTTAGGGACAAGTCGTCACAAGTTGTCACAAGTTGATCCAAGTTGACCCAAGTTGACACAGGTCGTCCCAAGTGGATCCAGGTCGTGCATGTCGTCACGAGTCGCCGCCGCCGAGGGCGGCTTTCGATCCAGGGGCTCATACATTCTCCGGAGGACGGTGATCCGCCCGAAAACCCGAAATATGACTGCTGCGCGGGCATTATAACCCGCGCAGCATTTTTGCGTCTTGTTTTCTTTTTTATCTTAGACCTTCAGATCGCATAGGCGATCTCGTAGGCTTCCCAGATGACGCTCATCAGGTTCCCCACTTTGCGGGCGTCCCCCAGAACGTGGATCTTCGGGTCCTCCTCCCCTGCCAGGGGCGCGGGCACGTAGCCCACGGAGAGGATGACGCTGTCCGCCGGGATGGCAAAGGTCTTGCCCGCTTCGTCCTTCACCAGGACCTCTCCCGCCTTGATCTCCTGGAGAGCGGTGGATACATGAACGGGGATCTCATAATACCGGATGATCTCCCGGAGCATGTTGGAGTTGGCGGCGCTGAGGCCCATGATTTTGAGGATATCGTCCTGCATCTCCACGATGACGGGCTTCTTCCCCTTCAGGGCCAGGTCGTAGGCGATCTCGCAGCCGGTGAGGCCGCCGCCGATGATGACGACCTTCTCCCCCACGGGTTTATTTCCCAGGAGATAATCCACCGCCTCCACGGCATTGGGGCCGTCGAAGCCGGGAACGGGAAGCTTCCGGGGTTGAGAACCGGTGGCGACGATGATCTCCTCCGCGTCCATGGTCTTCAGGTCCTCCGGGGTCACGGCGGTATTCATCCGGATCTCCACCGGCAGCTTCTTCAGCTGGCGGACGTACCAGGCGATGAGCTCCTTATCCTTCTCCTTGAAATCCGGCGCTGCGGCAGCCCGGAACACACCGCCCAGCTCGCCGCCCTTCTCATACAGGGTGACGGCATGGCCGCGCAGAGCCAGGAGACGGGCGGCCTCCATGCCGCCGATGCCGCCGCCGACAACGGCGACCTTCTTTTTCTTCTCCGCAGGCTTCAGCTCCAGCTCCTTCTCCCGGAAGGTGACCGGGTTCAGGGCGCAGCGGCCCATGCCGCCGTTCCTGGGCATCCCGCAGGAGAGGCCCTTGTACCGGGTGATGGGGAAGCAGCCGTTATGGCAGGCGATGCAGGGGCGGATGTCCTCCAGATCCCCGGCCCGGACCTTATCGCACCAGTCCGGATCGCACAGGAGCTGCCGGGCGATGCCTACGCCGTCTACCTTGCCGCTGGATACGGCGTCCGCCGCGATATCCGGATCGTTCATGCGCCCCGCGCAGATCACGGGGATATCCACGAACTGCTTCAGGTAGGACACCTCCGGCAGATTGCAGGCCATGGGCATATACATGGGGGGATGGGCCCAGAACCAGGAGTCGTAGGAGCCGTTGTCCGCATTCAGCATATCCGCGCCGGCCTCCTGCAGGATCCGGGCAGCGGCGGGACTCTCCTCCATGCTGCGGCCGAACTCCGTATAGGCTTCCCCCGGCAGGGCGGCCTGGTTGAAGCCCCGGATCTTGCTGGCCACGCTGTACCGCACGGAGACGGGGTAATCCTTGCCGCAGAGCTTCTTGATCTCCCGGATGATGTCCGTGCAGAAACGAAGGCGGTTCTCCAGGCTGCCGCCGTACTCGTCGGTACGGTGGTTCATGTTGGCCATGGAGAACTGGTCCAGAAGGTAGCCCTCATGGACGGCATGGATCTCCACTCCGTCGATGCCCGCCTCCTGGCAGAGGGCGGCGGCTTTTGCGTAGGCCTGGATGGTCTCCTTGATCTCCTCAATGGTGAGTGCCCTGTGCTTCAGGGTCGGTTCCCAGACGTTGGGCATCCCGTCGCTGGGGGCGACCAGCATCTGCTTCCGGATCTCCTCGGGCATTTTATCCATGCCCGGAAATACCATCTGGGAACGGCCGAAGCTGGTACCCAGCTGGAAGAAGAATTTGGAGCCGTAGGCGTGGATATCGTCCATGAGCCGCTTCATGGGGCCCAGGAACAGGTCCCGCTCCTCATAGAGCCAGCGGTGTCCCTTGCCCGCGGAGCCCACGTTCGCCACGCCGGGGATCATGAGGCCCACATTGGCCTTGGCCCGGGCAATATAATAGTCCCGGTGGCCCTCGCTGAACTTGCCTTCAAAGCCGATGGGGTTGGTTCCCCCCATGGCGCACAGGACGATCCGGTTTTTCAGGGTGACGCCCCCCACCTTCAGCGGGGTGAACAGCGCCTCGTAATTCTTTGACATGCTCTTTCCTCCAAATATGTTGAATGGGATCATTGATCGAACCGGTAACGCAGCAGGTTCCAGGAATGGCGCCGCAGGGTCTTCCCGTCCCCGGCCTCAGGCTTCACCCGCTCCGGGTCGGCGGCGGTATTCACCGCCTTCAGATCCTCGCAGTACAGCCGGCTGTGCTCCAGGAGAGTCAGGTCCCCCCAGCCCCGGAGATCCGGCTCCAGCTCCGCATCCTCCTCCAGGCTTCGGTTCACCGCCAGCACCGTGAGCTCCCTGCCGTTCTCCACGGCGATGGCCTCCACGGCGGGCATCTCCCCATATTTCCCGGCCTGATAAGAGGGACATTCCACCCGGGTAAGCATGGCTTTGCCCCGGGCATGGGCGGAGGCCTGCAGGAAGGGCCAGAAGATGGTCTGGGCCCAGGCCCTTCCGCCGGTTTCCGTCATGATGGGCGCGATGACGTTCACCAGCTGGGCCAGGCAGGCGATCTTCACCCGGTCCGCATGCTTCAGCAGGGTGATGAGCAGACAGCCCACCACCAGGGCATCTTCAAAAGTATAGATATCCTCCAGCAGGGGCGGGGCCACCTGCCAGGGGGCGATCTGCTTATCCGCATCATTGGAATGGAACCATACGTTCCACTCGTCGAAGCTCAGATACATGGTCTTTTCCGACCGCCTGACGGCCTTCACCGCGTCGCAGATGGCCTCCACGCTGCGGATAAACTCATCCATATCCCGGCAGCAGCCCAGATACTCCGCCGTATCGTTGGAGCGGTTGCCGTAATAGCTGTGGAGGGAGAGATAATCCACCTGCTCATAGCAGCGGTTGAGCACCTCGGTCTCCCAGGTGCCGAAGGTGGGCATGCCGGAGTGGGAGCTGCCGCAGGCAATGACCTCGATGGAAGGATCCACCAGCTTCATGATCTTCGCCGCCTCGCAGGCCGCCCGGCCGTATTCCTCCGCGGTCTTGTGTCCGATCTGCCAGGGCCCGTCCATCTCGTTTCCCAGGCACCAGGTCCGGATGCCGAAGGGCTGCTCAAATCCGTTTTCCCGACGTCGGTCGCTGAGCTCCGTACCCCCGGGGAAGTTGCAGTATTCCACCAGATCCCCCGCCTCCCGGGGCGTACCGGTGCCCAGGTTCACCGCCATCATCACCTGGCTGTCCGCCTTCTTCGCCCAGGACTGGAATTCATCGATGCCCACCTGGTTTGTTTCGATGCTGTTCCAGGCCAGTTCCGCCCGTCTGGGACGTTTGGACTTGTCCCCGGTGCCGTCCTCCCAGCGATATCCGGAGACAAAGTTGCCGCCGGGATAGCGCACGATGGGCACCCCCAGCTTCTTCACCAGGTCCAGCACATCCTTCCGGAAGCCTTCCTCGTCCGCCGTGGGATGTCCCGGCTCATAGATCCCGCCGTAAACGGCCCTGCCCAGGTGCTCGATGAAGGAGCCGTACAGCCTGGGGTCGATCTCCCCGATGGGAAAAGCCCGGTCTGCAAAGATTTTCGCCCGCATGGTTCATCCTCCCGTGTATGTTTATTCGTTATTCTTGTCCTTAGCCGGTCCTGCCGTCAGCACCCGGAGCCGTCCCTCCGCCACGGAGAAGCGCAGCTCCAGTCCGGCGAAGGCAAAACCGTAGATCCGCGCCGGGTCCTCCTGATAGGCCGGACGGGGATCCATGGCCAGAACGCCCCGCAGGGCAGCGCGTTTCTCCTCCGGCACCCGTTCCAGAAGTTCCGGGGGAAAATCCACCTCCAGAGGCTTCCAGGCCACCTCATCCGTGAAGCCGCCCGCGGCATCCGGGTAACTGTCCGCATAGGGCACATAGGGCTTGATATCGTAAACCGGCGTGCCGTCCACCAGGTCCGCGCCTCCCAGCAGGAGAAGCGGTCCCCGGTCCGGATCCTGCTTCACCTCCAGGAGCCGGACGCAGCTCAGCCCCAGAGGATTGGGGCGGAAGGGAGACCGGCTGGCAAAGACCCCAACCCGCTTGTTGCCCCCCAGGCGAGGGGGACGGACGGTGGGGCTCCAGCCCCGGTCCGCATTTTCGGAGAACTGCCAGATGAGCCAGATATGGCTGTACGCCTCCAGGCCACGCACCGCCTCCGGGCTGCGGAATCCCGGTTCGAACTCCAGCACCGCCGCCAGCTCCGGCACCAGGCCGCTCTGCCGTGGGACGCCGAACTTGCTGCCGAAATCCGTATGGACCCGGGCAATGGGACGCAGCTCCATGCTCCCGCCTCCTGTTTCTGCACGATAATTTACTTTATCACAGGGAAAAGGAATTGGCAATCCTTCTCTGCAGCCTCCCCTTGTGGACTGTCCCAAGCGTCTCGCGGTTTTATTTTCATTATTTATGCATAATTATTCATTATTGGACTTGACTCTTTGAGGTTTCGGTTGTATACTCACGGTATCATTCTGAAAACCACATCTGGAGGAACATGTCATGTCTTACAAAAAGATCGTTCTCGCCTATTCCGGCGGTTTGGACACCAGCATCATCATCCCCTGGCTGAAGGAGACCTATCCCGGCTGCTCCGTCATCGCCGTGGCCGCGGACGTGGGCCAGGACGACGAACTGGAGGGTCTGGAGGCCAAAGCGCTGAAGACCGGGGCCAGCAAGCTGTATATCGAGGACCTGAAGCAGGAGCTGGTGGAGGATTTCATCTTCCCCGCCATGCAGGCCGACGCCAAATATGAAGGATATCTCCTGGGCACCAGCCTGGCCAGACCCCTGATCGCCAAGCGGCTGGTGGAGATCGCCAAAGCCGAGGGCGCGGACGCCATCGCCCACGGCTGCACCGGCAAGGGCAACGACCAGGTGCGCTT
>CAMZJG010000036.1 GCA_947307505.1 uncultured Clostridia bacterium
TAGGCGGAGAAGTTCAGGGCATGGACGTTCTTGGAGAACTCGCCGAAGAAGCGGGCCCAGGAACCGGCCTCCGGTTTGGCGTCCGCGTCCGCCACATCGGCGGCCATCTTCCCGGTGCCGTTGAGGGAGATAAAGAAGAAGGGCCGGTCCACGCTCTTGACGATGGGGGAAAAATGGGGCATCCCCTTGGGGATGTAGATCGTGTGGGGGGTGGCAAAGCGATGGCGGATCCCCTCCGGCCCCAGGTCCGCTTCCAGCTCAGCTCCCAGATGGAGCATGTCCTCCGGATCGGCGCTCAGGAACCAGAGCACCTGGTCGTAATCGTGGGTGTGCAGTTTCTCCGTCTCCTCCGGGATCATGCCGCAGCCGTCCACCAGGCAGTAGCGCACGGAGATGCCGTCGTAGTCGAAGAATTCCTTCTCCAGCACCGCGCCCAGCTTTACGATCCCCTCTCGGCCGTGGATGGGGATCTCTTTCTTCATGGATTCGTACTTTCCGCTCATATTTGCATCCTCCGTTCTCATTTGATTGTTCTTAACAATATCATAACAGATCGGAGAAAAAACACAAGTCCCGCGTATCAGATATGCATCATAAGCATCGGATACGCGGGACTTTGACTCGGTAAATGAAAAAGGAACTTACAGCGCCCGGAATGTTTCAGCCCCCCGGGTATCCAGCCAGCGCAGCAGGAGAGCGCCTCCGGCGGCGAAGAGAACGGTCCAGATCAGGAGATACGGGATCGCTCCGATCCGATACCCGCCCAGGAGGTAGAGTCCTGCCAGAACGATGCACAGGATCCAGTCCCCGAATATGACGATGACCACCGCGCCGCTCTGCTTGATGGGGACCAGTTCGTTCGTCCAGGAGAGCAGGGCCATCCGGGTGCCCAGCGCCATACAGCAGCCTGTGTAGAAGAAGGTAAAGGCCAGAGGGAGCAGCACACAGAGAAGCCTTGCGGCGGGGGAGGCCTTCAGCGCGATCGCGCCGCAGACCGCGGCGAAGAGCAGGGGAACGCCGGAGAGGATCAGCTGCATGGCGCCTTTGGCCCGGAGTACGGTTTTTGACTCCACGGGCAGGGACTGGGGGATCCACAGGCTTTTCCCCTCCAGCGAGACGGAGGGGGCCGCCATGTTGCTCATGGAAGCGATCATGCACAGGGCGGTGCAGAGCAGCACCGCGGCGGCGTCCGGCATGGAGGCGAACACGTCGTTCAGGACGGAGAGCACCTCCGCTCCCTTGATAAGCAGCAGAACGCCGCATACGGGAACGAGCAGAACGCCGAGACCGCAGTTGAGCATATAGTTGGGGCTGGAGGTGAACCGGGTCAGCTCCTTGTTCAGCAGCGCCCGGAAGGGCGTTTTCGCTTTTACCGCCTTTTCCGTGTAACGCTTTTTCGCGGCGGCGCCCCCGGCGGTTGCCAGCTTCAGGAAGCTGCGGGTGATCCCGATCCAGATCAGGAGAAAGAGGATCGCCGTCACAACGGTGAAGAGAACCGTGCTGAGCCAGTCCCCCTCGCCGATCCGGCCGAAGAGGTAAAGAACATGGGCTGCCCCTTTGATCCGGGATCCGTAAACTGCCGCGTTCGTCAGCATATCCCGGATCAGGAAGTTCGCCTTGAAATAAATGAAGTAGTAGGCGGCGATGAATACCAGGGCGGCCAGAACGGTGATAAAGCTCTTGTTCTTCAGCTTGACGCTGATCTTCGCCACCACCCAGCCCAGCAGGCAGGAGAGAATGAGGACAAGGAAAGACACGATGAGGAACAGGAGGATCCCGCAGATCACCCGGGCCGCCGTCGCCCCGGCCACCGCCCAGCCGACGATCAGGGCGGGGAGCAGGACCATGGACGAGTACAGGGTCCCCATCAGGTAGACATTCACCAGCCGGGCGGTAATGACGGTGCGCACGGGAATGGGCAGGGAGAGGAGCTGGTCGTTATCCTTGGCCAGATACAGGCCGGAATAGGTGTTGAACACGCTGCCGAAAGCGCCGAGGATGACGGCGATCCCGCCCATCAGCAGGAAATACAGCCAGCCCACGCCTGCCTGGATCAGCCCGCCGCAGAGGCTGAGGGAGAGGGCGGTGAACATGCCGCCCAGGATGCAGATCATGATGACGCCGAAGAAGACGAACCAGGCGATCACGGCTCCCTTTGAGCGCATCCGGTTTTTCTTCGCATCGTAGAAATAACCCTTGAAGACCTCCGCCAGCTGTTTTTTCAGCAGGACCTTCAGCATCTCACTCTTCCTCCAGTTCCAGGAAGACCTCTTCCAGGCTGTCGTCCCCCTTGACCTCTTCCATGGTCCCGGCCTTCACCAGTTTGCCCTGCTTGATGATGGCTACCTTGTCGCAGAGCTTCTCTGCCACCTCCAGCACATGGGTGGAGAAAAAGATGGCGCCGCCCGCGTCGCAGTGTTCCCGCATCATCTCCTTCAGAAGGTGAGAGGCCTTGGGGTCCAGCCCCACAAAGGGCTCGTCCATGATGATGAGCTTCGGATCATGGAGCCAGGCGGAGATCAGCGCCAGCTTCTGCTTCATGCCGTGGGAATAGGCGGAGATAGGCTGGGCCAGGTCACCGGTGAGCTCAAAGATCCCTGCATATTTCCGGATGCGCTCCTGCCGCACTTCGGCGGGGATGGCGAACACGTCCCCGATAAAATTCAGATACTTGATGCCGCTCATGAAGTCGTACAGATCCGGGTTGTCCGGGATGTAGGCCAGCTCCCGTTTGCACTTCACCGGATCCTCCAGAAGGGAGGTGCCGTCGATGGAAACAGAGCCCTCGTCGAACTGCAGGATCCCCACTGCGCATCTCAGGGTGGTGCTTTTGCCCGCGCCGTTATGGCCGATGAAGCCGAAGATCTCCCCGGGCAGGATATGCAGGGAGAGATCGTCCACCGCTTTTTTCTCCCCGTAGGTTTTCGTCAGATGTTCGATATTCAGCATGGTTTTCTTTCTCCTTGGCGTTTTCGAATGTGACCGCTTCAGGCGTCTGCCCGTTTCCGCAGCGTGAACAGCCGCCGGGCCTCGGATTTCTCCCCTGGCCAGGCAAAATGCTCCAGCTTTTCCACGGTGAAGTACGGGGAGAACAGAGAAGTCCATTCCCCGTCGCTCCGGGAGACGAGGCGGAGTACCCCGTCCACGTAGAGCCGGTTCCCGTCCTTCAGCTCCATGTTCCGCCGGGCGGCGGCTTCCGGAGTAAGGTGGAAATTCAGCCCGATGATCACCGCCGCGTCCCGGGTGCAGATCCGGGCCGCTTCCCGGAGAATATATTTTGCAGTCTCCGGAGGGATCACGTCCAGAACGTTGGAGCAGATGAAGCCGTCGTAAGTCCCGGCGGGGACGGTGGAAAGCCAGTTCCTGGGGATACATACGGCCTTCAGCCGGTCCTCCACTCCGAAAAGAGCCGCATAGACCCGGGCCGCTTCCGCGGCTCCGGGAGCGGGATCTGCCGCCGTCACGTCGGGACAGCCGCTTTTCGCCGCGATGATCCCGGCCCAGGCGCTGCCGCAGCCGTAGTCCAGCACCTTTTTCCGCTGCCCCAGGAAAGCCGCCGCCCGAAAGAGCTTTTCCGCGGGAGCGAGGTCTTTCCAGTCATCAGATCCGGGCGGCGTTTCCGCCCTGTCCTCCCGGGAAGGGGCCAGCGCTTTGCTCCAGAAATCGATGAGGATCTCTTCCTCCCGTGCCGCATCTGCAGTCATTCCGCTGCCGTCCTTTCCTTCTCTCTGATCCAGGCGTCCAAAAAGGTCATCTGCGCCTCAGTGTGGAACCAGTGCTCCCCGCCCTCCATGACCGTGAGGTCCGCGCCGTGGGCTTTTGCGAAGGCCTCCGCTGTATCCCGGGAGGTGAAGGTATCCAGACTGCCGTACAGGATCTCCGTGGGGGCGGTCCACCGGAGCGGGTGGGCCCGGACCCAGCACAGGTATTCCCAGGACAGGTCTTCTTCATAGGAAGCGGGGATCACGCCCTTCTGTTCCAGCTCCGCCTCCGTCACCCCGGCCCCGGCCATCATCCCGGTGATGAGCTTCTCCATGTCCAGGATGGGGGAGATGAGATAGGCCCGTCGGACCAGGGGATCGATCCCGGCATGGAGGCTGTAATAGGCCCCGATGCTGTTGGCGATCAGGGTGATCCGCCCGGATCCCTCGGCGAGCTTTTCCGCCGCCTCCCGGATCTCCGATCCGGTCTCCCAGGGGGAATCGGACCGGTAATCCAGTCCCAGGACCTTTGAACCGGGAAATAAAGGTACATAGTGCAGCACTTCATCGGCGCTGCCGCCCCTGCCGTGGACGTATAAGACCGTTTTCATACCCCTGTCCTCACACCGTCCCGTTCACGATCCGGGCATATTCCTCCTCCGGGATCATGGGGGAGCCGATCCCGGCCAGCAGATCCTCATGGATGGACCCGGAAATGGCGTACTGCCTTCCCGCTTCCCGCACCCGCTCCAGCCGGGGCCCTGTGACGACCTTCGCCTCCGGAGCGTTGAACATGGGGCTTTCGGGTACCGTGAGGATCGTGTTCCGGCCCGGGAACATCAGCCGGAACTGGGCCGCCGCGGGCTCGAAATTATGCCGGCTGTTGGGGAAGCCGCAGCCGCATATCATCAGGAAGTGCAGACGGCTGACGTCCGCCTGGCCCACGTGGACATACCGGTCTCCCGCTTTTTTCATAGCCATGCCGGTGAGGGGGAGCAGACGGTCGGCTAGCGCCTTCAGAGGTGCGGGCATGCCGTAGCAGTACAAAGGAAAACTGAAAACAAGAAGATCGCTTTCCGTGATCTCCTTCAGGATCCCGCCCATATCATCGTCGTGGATGCAGACGCCCCCGTTCCGCATGCAGGCGAAGCAGCCGGTGCAATATTCGATGTGTTTGTCGATCACGCGGATCAGCCGGATCTCCTGCGCTGCCGCATCCTCCATGCCGGCCAGAAAAGCCCGGGTGATATGCATGGTATCGCTCTTGTCCCCCTTGGGACTGCCGTTCAGCACCAGGATCTTCATCTTGCTTCCTCCGTTTTACGGGGATCCCGTACCCGATCCCCGCGCTGCAGCTACTTCAATTCCGCTGCCCAGTCTCCGGCTTCTCTGCGGTAGAAGAACTCGCTGAGCTCTTCCCGGAGAAAAACCTCCAGCAGCTTCTGCATGTCGTCGGCGAGACGCAGCTTCGGCAGATCAGCCAGTGATACCCAGCTGACTGCCCCCTCCCGGGATGCCCGCAGGGTCCCGGAAAACCGCTCCGCGGAATACAGCAGCACGACGTAGCGGTGCCCCCCGTCGCACCAGTCCTTGATCCCGCACAGACGGGGATGGAGGACGGTGAGGCCGGTTTCCTCATAAACCTCCCGGATCACCGCGTCGGTAAAGCTCTCTCCCGTTTCCACATGCCCGCCGGGGAAAGCTGCACCGGGCCACGCGGGATCCAGCCGATCCTGCACCAGCACCCGGTCCCCGTCCCGGATCATGCACATATTGGTAAATTCTACGGCTTCCGTGCTTCTCATCTGCTTTTCTCCCATGCACCGCAGCGCAATTCATGGCACAGCCGATTCATACGCCGATCAGGCGCGATTCACGCCTCCGAAGGAGGCAATTCATTCTCCAGTTCCCGGAGCAGCTCCCGGTCCTCCCCGGTCAGAGGGAAGCGCTCCAGCATATCCGGCCGCCGGTCCCGTGTCCTGCGCAGGGCTTCCTTCCGCCGCCATCGGGCGATCTTGCCGTGGTTGCCGCTGACCAGCACCTCCGGAACGCCCCGGCCCTCCCATACCAGAGGACGGGAGTACTGGGGGTACTCCAGCAGACCGCTGTAATGGCTCTCGTCCTGGAAACAGCTGACGTCGCTGAGGACGCCGGGCACCAGGCGGCATACCGCGTCGGCGATGGCCATGGCGGCCAGCTCCCCGCCGGTGAGGACGAAATCCCCCAGACTCAGTTCCTCGTCCACACAGGCTTCGATGAACCGCTCGTCCACCCCTTCGTAGTGGCCGCACACCAGGATGAGGCGGGAATAATCCCGCTGGAGACGGTTGGCCTCCGCCTGGGTGAAGGGCTTGCCCGCAGGGGACATGTAGATGGTATGCACCCGCTCCCCGGCCTGACGGCAAACGTCCTGCCAGCAGTCGTACAGGGGCTGGGCCTGCATGATCATCCCCTGGCCGCCCCCATAGGGAGCGTCGTCCACCTGCTTCTGCTTGTTCAGGGTATAGTCCCGGATCTGATGGGGTTCGATGCGGATGATGTCGTTTTTCTGGGCGCGGCCCAGGATGCTTTCCCCCAGTCCTGCCCGAATGGTATCGGGAAACAGGGTGAGGATATCGATCTGCATGGTGACCATGATTACATCCCCTCGATGAGGCGTACGGTGAGCTTCCCGGTCTCCGGATCGAAGGAGCGGATAAAGCCGCCCTGCTCCGGGATCAGATGCTCTGTTTTGCCTTTGACCACATAGATCCTTCCGGCGGGATAATCCAGGATGTCCGCCAGGATCCCCAGTTCGGTCCCGTCCTCCTCCACCACCGGCCGACCGATGGCGTCCTGGAGGAAGAAGGCCCCTTCCGCAATGGGGATGGAATCCCGGTCGGCAAAAAGGATCTTTCCCTTCAGCGCCATGGCCGCCTCCACCGAGTCGATCCCCTCCAGCTTCAGAAGGGCGAAACCCTTGTGTACCCGGGCGCTCTCCACCCGCCGAGGCTGACCTTCCAGAAAGACGGTATCCAGTCCCGTCAGAACGGAAGGCTCATCGGTCCAGGTTTCCACTTTCATTTCCCCCCGGACCCCATGGGTGTTGATGATCCTGCCCGCCTCAAGGTATTGCTTTTTCTCCATGGGTTTTTGCTCCTTTGAAAAATTGCCGGAGTTGAACTCCGGCAATTCAGTCAGTCGACGATATCGACCGAAACCCGCTTCTGACTCCGCTGCGCCAGCGATTTCACCAGGACGCGGATCTCTTTGGCTATGCGGCCCTGACGGCCGATGACCTTGCCCATATCTCCGTCCGCGACCCGGAGCTCGAGAACGGTTTCGCCATTCTCCTCCCGCTCCGTTACCGTGACCTCATCCGGGTGATCCACCAGGTTCTGGGCAACATACAGTAACAGCTCTTTCATGAACGAATGATCCTTTCGGGGGATTTAGATCACACCGGCCCTCTTCAGCAGGTTTTTCACGGTGTCCGTGGGCTGAGCGCCGTTCTTGATCCAGGTGAGGGCGCGCTCGCTGTCCACCTTGATCTCGGCGGGCTCGGTGAGGGGATTGTAGGTGCCGATCTCCTCGATGAATCTGCCGTCCCGGGGGAAATGGGAATCCGCAACCACGATGCGGTAGTAGGGGGCCTTCTTGGCGCCCATTCTGCGAAGTCTGATTTTGACCATCTTGATTACACCTCTGCGTTTATTTGTTATGATTTATCGGAAAGCCCCGCAGGGCTTGACCTACGTTCACATCATGCCGAAAAGACCCTTGCCGCGGCCGCGCATGAGCTTCTTCGCATTCTTGCCGCCCATCTGCTTGGCCAGGACCTGCATCTGCTCGTACTGCTTCAGCAGGCGGTTCACATCCACCACCTGGGTGCCGCTGCCCCGGGCGATGCGCTTTTTCCGGCTGCTGTTCAGCAGGCCGGGATCCTGCCGCTCCGCAGGGGTCATGGATTTCAGGATGGCTTCGGTGCGGGCCAGCGCCTTTTCGTCGATGGATGCGCCGCTGAGCTGCTTCGCATCGATCCCCGGGAGCATCCCCGCAATGTCGGAGAGAGAACCCATGCTCTTCAGGCTCTGGAGCTGCTCGTAGTAATCCTCCAGGGTGAAGCGGTTGGACAGGAGCTTTTCGCTCATCTCCCGGGCCTTCTGCTCATCGAAGCTCTGCTCCGCCTTTTCGATGAGGGTGAGGATATCCCCCATGCCCAGGATCCGGGAAGCCATGCGGTCCGGATGGAAGGGCTCGATGCCGTCCAGCTTTTCCCCGATGCCCGCAAACTTGATGGGCTTGCCGGTGACCGCCCGCACGGAGAGGGCCGCGCCGCCTCTGGCGTCGCCGTCCAGCTTGGTGAGGAAAATGCTGTCCACCCCCAGGGCCTCGTCGAAGGCTTTGGCGGCGTTCACCGCATCCTGGCCGGTCATGGCGTCGATAAAGAGCATGATCTCCGTGGGCTGGATC
>CAMZJG010000037.1 GCA_947307505.1 uncultured Clostridia bacterium
ATTGCGAGGAGCGGAGCGACGCGGCAATCCGCATCCCCCGTCCCAAAAAACACGCTGTGGGGCCGCCTCGGAGAGACGGCCCCATCATATGCAGAAAAGTGCTCATAGCCTCGCAGAGTTCGCGCTCGCAGGCGCGAATCAAGTGGGATCCATTATGAGGCGGAATTTATTTCTGCCCCATAATCCTGCTCACGGAGCGCACTGTGCGAGCGAAGCAAGTGCGGGAAGCGGAGTGCAGCCTTTCAACGCGGAGCCCAGCGAAGCGGGTCCGCGTTGAGACGAAGTCACTTTGCGAGTTCCAGCAGAGTCCGCTTTACCAGGGTCTTGGCGATCTGGATCTTGTACCGGTTGGCCTCGAAGGGCTCGGCGCCTTCCAGGGCGGCTTCGCCCGCGGCGGCGGCCAGCTCCTCTGTGATCTCCTTGCCGTTTACCACGGCTTCGGCCTTCCGGCAGCGGATGGGCACGGGAGCCACGGCGTTCAGGGAGATGCGGGTCTCCCCGTCGGCAGAGCGGCGGATGGCCAGGTTCACCACCGGGAAGTCGATGCTCTTCCGGAAGGCGAAGCGCTTGTAGATGCTCTTCTCTCCCTCCTTGGCGGCGGGGATCTGGATCTCCGTGATGATCTCGTCCGGATCCAGGGCGGTATTGCTCAGCACATGGACCTCGAAGAACTCCTCGGCGGAGAGCATCCGCTTGGTGGTGACGATCCGGGCGTCCAGGGCCAGGAGCACCGGGGCGGCGTCGCTGGGGTTCACCGCGTAGCAGGCGCAGTTCATGCACCGGCCTGCCTCGGCCTTCAGTGCCTCGGGGCTGTAGGAGAAGGCGTCCTCGTCCAGCAGGGTGCGCTGGGCAAGGGGCCGCTCCGGCTGTTCGTTCTTCTCATGCGCCGCGATGCCCGCGGGATCCGCGTGGACGTAATCCTTGTTCAGGGTGGGACCGGGGATCAGGACCCCCAGCTCCCGGGACATGTTCTGGGCGGCGACCCGGCCGCCGTTGATGGCCCGGATGGCGATATTGGGACCGGTGGCCACGTCGCCCGCGGCGTACATGCCCTTCCGGCTGGTCTTGAAGGTGGAGAGGTCCACGTCGATGAGGCCCCGGGCGCTGCGGAGCTGGGCGTTGAATTTTTCTCCCAGGAAGCCGATATCCACCGCCTGGCCGGTGGCCAGGATGATGTAGTCGGATTCATAGAAGGTGCGGTCGTTCTGATCATACTGGGGATTGAAGCGGCCGTTGGGATCCCGGACGGAGAGGCAGCGCATGCTGTCCAGACCCTTGACCTTGCCGGCCTCGTCCGTGACCACGTTGCCCAGGCCCCAGGCATTGTGGATGACCACGCCCTCTTCCTCGGCTCTGGCGATCTCCTCGCTGGTGGCGGGCATTTCGTGGCGCTTCTCCAGGCAGATGAGGGTGACGTTCTTCGCCCCCAGGCGCTTGGCGGTGAGGGCCACGTCCATGGCCACGTTGCCGCCGCCGCACACCAGCACGTTCTGGCCGATGGTCTTCTGCAGGTAGGTGTTGACTTCGGTGAGGAAGTTCAGGCCGAAGAGGGCCAGCTCCTCGCCGCCGATGCCCAGGATGGGCTGCTTCCAGGCGCCGGTGCCGAAGAACACGCCGTCGAACTGCTCGTCGATCTGGTCCACGGTGATGTCCTTGCCCACGGTGACGCCGCACTTGATCTCCACGCCCATGCCGGAGATGGCGTCCACGACCTTGTCCACCACGTCCTTGGGCAGACGGTAATGGGGCACGCCGTAGCGCATGACGCCGCCGGCCTTGGGCTGACGCTCGAAAACGGTGACGCTGTGGCCCGCCTTGCGGAGGTAGTAAGCCGCAGTGAGGCCGCCCGGGCCCGCGCCGATGATGGCGACCTTCTTGCCGGTCTCCACCTTGGGGGCGGCGTAGAACTTTTCCGCATGCTCCATGATGTAGTCGCCCACGCTGCGCTCCACGCAGTGGATGTTCACGCAGTCCCCGTACTCGCACTGGTTGCAGGCGTCCTGGCAGGGATGGGGGCAGATGCGGGAGGTGATCATGGGCAGGGGATTGGCCTTCATGAGGATCTCCGCGGCGCCGTCCCAGTCGTCCGCCCGGAGCTTCGCCATATAGGCGGGGATGTCCGTGCCCGCGGGGCACTCCCGGGTGCAGGGGCTGGCATGGGGCTTCAGGCCGCCGAAGATGGAGTGGTAGCGGTTGTCACCCTGGATGGCGTAGCAGACGTTGCCGCCCTTCCGGTCGCAGTAGAAGCGGTTCTCCAGCTTGCGGAAGTACCAGCACCGGGGCAGCTGGGCGATGTTGCCGCCGATGGTGGCCATCTCCCGGATGTTGGGGGTGCCCGCCACGCTGGCGGTCTCCGCCAGGGCCGCGGCCTTTTCCCGTACCAGCTCGCTGCGGCCGATATCCGCCATGCGGGTGGCGGCGCCGATCTTCAGGGTGCCGTTCTCTTCCTTGATATAATCCAGACCGGGAATGGTTTTGATGTTCACCACGGTCTTGGGGTAGGCGGGGGTGATGTTGTCCTTCAGGGTGCCCAGCAGGTCCACGCCGCCGGCGATGACGTTGGCGTCTCCCTTCCGCAGGACGGCCACGGCCTCTTCCAGGGTCTTGGCGTTGATATGATTGAACGGTCTCATGTACTGTCTCCTCTCTTATGCCTTGCCCAGGGCTTTCAGGATCTTGTCCGGCGTCGCCGGGGGATCCACCCATTTGCCGATGGCGTTGTGGATGGCCATGATCACCAGATGGGTGTTGCACAGGCTGTGGCTGATGCCGCTGGCGCCGTAGGCCGCGTTTCCTGCCCGGGTCTCCAGGAACTTCCGGTTCACGGGGGGCACGTCCAGGGTGGTGGGCTTCTTGTAGTCGATCATATTGGCGTTCAGGCGGACGCCGGTATGCTGGTCGTATACGTACTCCTCCAGGAGCTGGCAGCCCTGGGAGAAGAACATGACCTGGTCGATCTGGCTCTCCAGGGAGGTGAGGCGCATGATCTTGCCCGGGTCGGCCACCACGTCGAACTTCAGGATCTCGGCAACGCCGGTCTCCTCGTCCACCGCTACCTCGCAGAAGGCGCAGTTCATGGTGTCCAGCATGCGGCCCATGCCCAGGCTCCAGAGGGCTGCGGGGGGACGGCCGGAGTAGGTGGCGAAGAGGTTTTCCCTGGTGGCTTCCTTGAAGGGGATGCCCACGCTGGGGTCGGCCTTCAGGACGACTCTGCCGTCCATGAGGTCCAGCTCATCGGCGGTATGTCCCTTCAGGGGGTTCTCCTTGGGAGGACCGCCCATGAAACCGCCCATGCCCATCATGGGAGGCGCGGAGGCCTGCTTGGCGGCGGACTCCAGGATCTTCTGCTTCAGGATGTTGGCGCATTCCTTCATGGCCCAGGAGGAGGCGGTGGTGCCGTCGGAGCCGCCGCCCACGGGGGTGAAGGTCTCACGGTAGTCGAAATCCACCGCAATGTCTTCATATTCCAGACCCAGCTCCTCCGCCACCACCATGGCGTTGGCCTCCACGGCGTAGATGCCGGTGCAGGGGCCCTGGGTGGGCATATGGACGACGCCATTGCGCAGCTCCAGCTTGCAGTTGTAGCCGGAGAAGGCGTGGCGCGGGCAGATCTGGTACCGGAAGCTGGCTCCGTGGAGCCGTCCGTCCGGCAGACGCTTCGTCCCGGCGGGATGCCAGTTCCAGTTCGCGTACTTCTTGCCCTCTTCGATACAGGCCTCAAAGGAGGGGACCTTGTCCGTATCGCTCTGGGAAGTGGGGCCGTGGAGGTTCAGCTGGGCGATGTCGATGGGGTCCTTCCCCAGCTTTTCCGCGATGATGGCGATGCCCATGGAGAGGGTATCCCAGTTGAAGGGGCAGTGCTGCCCGCTGGTGTACATCTTGCCGGTGTTGGTGTCCACCACCGTGTACCGCTGGCTGATGTTCTGGCACTTCAGGGTGTAGTAGGGGCCGTAGCCCTGGTCCTGGGCCACGCCGAAGGCGGAGGAGCCGGGCCGCCCGTTATCCGCAACGGACTGATCGTCCACGGCGGTGATGAGGCCCTCGTTGGTGACCCCCAGGCGGATGTGGCACAGGCGCTGGTTCATGAGGAAGTCGAAGGTCTCCTCCCGGGTGTTGGCGCAGCGCACGGGCCTGCCGGTGCGTTTGGCCAGCAGGGGGGTGATCTCCTGGCTCATGCGCATGCCCCAGTCGCAGTACTTGCCGCCCTGGAACAGGCCTTCCTGCACGCATTTTTCGTTGGGCACGTTGTACATCCGGGCGATGTTGTCCCGCCGCTGCACCGCGCCTTCGATGTGCAGGCTCTTCTCCGGCCCGTGGTAGGGATCGTCGAACCACCAGGCGATGGAGGAGGGAGGATTGGGGATATGGGAGGCGAAGATGGGCAGGTTCGTATCGTACTCGATGATGAAGTCCGCCTTGGCGAAGCCGTCCTCGATATCGCCCTCGATCTTGTTTACGTAGCTCAGGTTCCCCTGCTTGGGGGGATTGTTGCCGCCCCGGGGGGCGAACATATCTCCGCCGCCCTCATCCTCCTTGGTGCGGATGGGGGGGAAGTTGGGATCCAGGCCTTTCCGAAGGTCCACGATGAAGGGCAGGACTTCCCAGTCCACCTCCAGGGCGCGGACGCCTTCCTCGGCGGCTTCTTCCGTCTCCGCCACCACGATGGCGCCCACCTCCTGGTTCTCCTGATGGGCCACGTTGCCCAGGTAGGAGACCTTGGGGCCGAAGGGCATGCCCCCCAGACCCATGAGGTCCGGATCGTCCCACAGGACGATATCCACCACGCCGGGCACCTTCCGGGCCTTCTCGGTGTTGATGGAATTCACCCGGGCGTGGGCGTAGGGGCTGCGGAGGAACTTGGCGTGGAGCATATCCGGCGCGGTATAGTCGATGCCGAACTTCGCAACGCCGGAAGCCAGGGCATAGGAAAGGATGCCCGGCTTATTGGGCTTGCCGACGACCCGGAAATTCTCCCGCTGGCCGTTGACGCCGACTACGTCAGCCATTTATTGGGCTCCTTTCTCCTGAGCGGCGATGATCTCCGCCGCCTCCAGGATGGCCTGGGAATGGCGGGGATAGGTGCCGCAGATGCAGATGTTTCCGGACAGGGCGGTCTTGATCTCCGCCTCCGTGGGGTGGGGGTTCCGGTCCAGCAGGGCCTTGGCGGTGACCAGGAAGCCGGGGGTGCAGTACCCGCACTGCATGGCGTCCCACTTGCAGTAGGCGTCGATGAGGGGCTTCCACTTGGGGTCGGCGGCGATGCCCTCCACGGTCTGGATGGCGGCGCCTTCACACTCGGCGGCCAGCATCTGGCAGCTGAGGACGGGCCGCCCGTCCATGATGACGGTGCAGGAGCCGCAGGCGCCCCGGTCGCACATGTGCTTGGCGCCGGTGAGGCCCAGTCTGAACTGGAGGGCCTGCTTCAGGGTCCACTGGGGCTCCAGCAGCATCTCGCAGGTCTTGCCGTTCACGGTGAGGGTCACGGTGATGGGGGCGACGCTGTCCGGATGCTCGGCGGAATAATGGTCCACCAGCTCCGTATAGCTGAGGAAATAGCGGCCGCAGATGGGGCAGCGGAACTGGGTGAGGGCGGCAGGCATGGCGTTGATCGCGGCGGCGGCCTGACTGCTTGCGGCTTCCTGGGTCACCCGCATGCCCACGCTTGCTTTCTTCTCGTCCATGAGTTGACCTCCAATATGGGAATGTATTTGGTTGCCGAATAGGTAGAATCCGATACATTATATTGTAATTCGCCCGTCAGGGAATGTCAATCCCAAATCCCTTGCCCCGCCTTGCTTTCCGGGCCCTGAAGACGTTGTTCTTGCAAGAGGATAAAGCCGGCGTTTTCCTCCGCCGTTGCTTTTCCCGCCGGGATGTGGTATAACGGCGTATATCCAGAAAAGGGAAGTGTTTTTATGCGGGATTGGAAAGCGGAAACGGAAGCCCGGATCGCCTTTATCCGGGAAAAGCTGGCCGCCTCCGGGGCGTCCGGCATCGTCTACGGCAACAGCGGCGGCAAGGACTCTGCCCTGGTGGGCATCCTGTGCCATATGGCCTGCGAAAACACCGTGGGCATCGCCATGCCCTGCGAGAGCCGGCGGAATTATGAGGAGGATATGGCGGACGGCCTGGAGGTGGCGGAGAAATTCGGCATCCCCTGCCGGAAGCTGGACCTGACGGAGCTGAAGAGGCTCTTCGTGCGCATCCTGGAGCCGGTGACGGAGCTGAACGCCGCCGCGACAACCAACATGAATCCCCGGCTGCGCATGGCGGCCCTGTACGCCGTGGCCGCGGCGGAGAACCGCCTGGTGGCGGGCACGGGGAACCTGTGCGAGCGCTACGTGGGCTACTTTACCAAGTGGGGGGACGGGGCCTGCGATTTCAACCCCATCGGGGACCTGACCGTGGCGGAGATCTATGATTTCCTCCGGTACCTGGGCGCGCCGGAGGCCATCATCACCAAGGCCCCCTCCGCGGGCCTTTTCGAGGGGCAGACGGACGAGACGGAAATGGGCGTCACCTATGAGGAGATCAGCCGGGTCATGGCCGGTCAGCCGGTGCGTCCGGAGGCGGAGGCCATCATCGCCCGCCGCCATGCCGCCGCGGCCCATAAGCTCCGTCTTCCTCCCGTGTACGGAGAGGACTGAAAAAAACGCCGATTTCCCGAGTTTAGGGTTGACAAGGCGATTTCTATCGGGTATAATCACCGATGCTGACTCGGCGGCGTAGCTCAGTTGGCTAGAGCATTCGGTTCATACCCGAAGTGTCACCGGTTCAAATCCAGTCGCCGCTACCAGGCTGCTTCGCGTCGGGGCAGGTCCCCGGCGCGGGGCGCGAGCCCAGAGAAAATATGGCCCGTTGGTCAAGTGGTTAAGACACCGCCCTTTCACGGCGGTAACATGGGTTCGAGTCCCGTACGGGTCACCACAATGGAGGCTTAGCTCAGCTGGTTAGAGCGCATGCTTCACACGCATGAGGTCGATGGTTCGAGCCCATTAGTCTCCACCAAACCCCCGAAAACGCTGTGTTTTCGGGGGTTTTCCTGTTCCTGCGCTGTATTGCTTGTGCGCTTACTTTCCCATCAAAAAACAGGGAAGGCAGGCGCACAAGATTTATGGGAAAAACAAGGCTGAAAAAAGCGAAGAATGAAGAACTGACGCTTCGGGAAGTGTTCGGGGATTTCATCAATTCACAGGAGGCAAAGGGGGTAGCCGCGCAGACAGTCAAGACCTATAAGACGCATTTTCAATCGGTCAGTAAGCACTTGAATATGGGTTTGTCCTTCGGGGAACTGAAAAAAGCAGATTTAGACCGAATGATTGTATCTATGCGGTCTGCGGGACTGGCGCATAATTCAATTTCAAGTTATGTGCGTGTGATGAAGACCTTCCTGAATTGGAGCCGTGGAGAAGGATATACCACACTTACCTTGCCGAATTACAAGCAGGAGGAAACAATAAAAGAAACCTACACCGACGATGAACTGGAAAGGCTCCTGCGCCGTCCCGCCGCTGATTGTAGTTTCTGCGAGTTTCGTAATTGGGCGATTATCAACTTCCTTTTGAACTGCGGATGCCGTGCCGCCACAGTCCGCAACATTCAGGTAAGGGATGTTTCCCTCGCGGACAAGCAGGTGATTTTCCGCCACACGAAAACCCGCAAAATACAGGTTATCCCGCTGTGTTCCCGAATGGTGAATATCCTGCGGGAGTATATGGCGGTCAGGGGCGGGGACGCATCGGATTATCTCTTTTGTGATGAATATGGGGGGATGCTTTCGGAAAACGCTCTGCGGCTGGCGATTGCCAAGTATAACCGCAAGCGAGGCGTCCAAACAACAAGCATCCATCTGTTCCGCCATACCTTTGCCCGCAAGTATTTGCTTGATTGCGGTGGGGATGTGTTTTCCCTCCAAAAGATATTAGGCCATAGCACCCTGAAAATGACGAAGCACTACTGCGCGATATATGATGCGGATATTGCGAAAAACTATGACCTTGTTTCCCCTTTGGCACAGATGGGACAGGGCAGGGAGAGAATACAGCGGGCATAATGGAACATCCCCGAACATCTTTGAACATCTTCGCACATCTTCAAAACGAATGGGAAC
>CAMZJG010000038.1 GCA_947307505.1 uncultured Clostridia bacterium
AGGCTCAGGTCCTCCAGCTCCCATTTCATCCGCTGCATCCCCAGGCGGTGGGCGATGGGGGCGTAGATCTCCATGGTCTCCAGGGCCTTCTCCCGGCGCTTGGCCTCGGACTGGAAGTTCATGGTCTGCATATTGTGGAGCCGGTCGGCGATCTTGATGAGGATGACCCGGATGTCCCTGGCCATGGCCATGAGCATCTTCCGCAGATTTTCCATCTGCTCCTCTTCCTTGCTGGTGTAGGTCACACGGGTGAGTTTGGTGACCCCTTCCACCAGCTCCGCCACACTCTCCCCGAAGAGGCGGGCGATCTCCTCATGGGTGGCATCCGTATCCTCAATGGTGTCGTGGAGCAGAGCGGCTATGAGAGAATCCTCATCCAGGCCCATTTCGGCGCAGTTGTGCGCCACCTCCAGGGGATGGGTCACATAGGGGGAGCCATCCTTCCGAAGCTGGCCTTCATGCTTGATGCGGGCATAGTCGAAGGCGGCCCTGAGCCGCTCCCGATCCAGGCCGGGATTGTAGGACAGGGCCCGCTTCTCCAGTTCCTCGTAGCGTTTCTCCACGTCTTCCATGTTTTACCGGAGCCTCTGCAGGATCTTGGATTCGTTCAGATCGGCTTTCCCCGCGAAGCGGGGGATACGGATATCCAGCCCACCCTCCTGCTCCTGCAGGCGGATGAGGCCCAATTCGTCAAAAACCCGGAGACAGACCAGGATGCGGCCGAAGGACGGAACCTTGGCACGGAGCGCCATCTCCGGCAGCAGGGTATCCTCCTCCTCCGCAAAGCGGCGGGAACGGGAACTGATGTACCGCCATACCCGGGCCAGGTCGTTCCGGTCCGGCCGGATCATGGCCAGTTCCACCGGCAGCATCCGCTCCCCGGCGAAGAAGCGCCGGGCCAGGGGGAGGGTGGGTTCCTCCGGCTGGCGGGAGGGACGGACGCAGCGCAGAAGCAGCTGCACGGTGCGGCTGCCCCGGAATTCGTTGATGCCGGGCTCGAAGACCAGATCCACCCAGGTCCCCGCCCGGATCCCCAGCTCCCGGACGCTCAGGCCGAAAAATACGCAGTCCAGCCGCGCCCCGTCCCGGGACACGGTCATTTTCAGATGCCGGTCGTTGCCGATGGGGGTGATGGAATCCACCCGGACGTCCCGGATGCACAGAGTGGGCGGGGGATTCCCCACGCCCCAGGGAGACAGATCCCGAAGCCCTTCGATCTCCTTCAAAGTCAGGAGGTTCAGATCCTCCAGCTGGAAATCCACGGGGATCCGGGCCTGGAGCTGCGCCTCCTCGGAGGCGCGGTAGAGCTTGTCCAGCCGCTCCCGAAGCGCGTCCACATTCTCCCGGGGCAGGGTGAGTCCCGCGGCCATGGCGTGGCCGCCGAAGCTGCTCAGCAGATCCGATGCCTCCCCCAGGGCGTCGAAGAGGCAGAAGCCTCCCGGGCTCCGGCAGGAGCCCCGGCCTTCCTCCCCCTCCAGGCAGATCACCACGGCGGGGACGCCGTACCGCTCCGCCAGCCGGGAGGCGACGATGCCGCTGACCCCATGATGCCAGGTATCCGAAGCCAGGACGATGGGGCTTTCCACGTTCCCCTGGTCCTCCAGCAGCTCCAGGGCTTCGGTGAACACCCGGTTCTCCACGGCCTTCCGGGCGTTGTTCATCTCGCAGAGTTCCCCCGCCAGGCGGGCGGATTCTTCGGGATCCTCCGCCATCAGCAGGTCGAAAGCGGTGCGCACGCTGCCCATGCGGCCCGCCGCGTTCAGCTTGGGCACCAGAGAGAAGCTCACGTCCGTGCCCCGCAGGGTCTTTTTATCCAGGCCGATGGCCCGCATCAGGGCGTCCAGCCCCGGCAGGGGCTTTTCCCGCAGGGTGCGGGTCCCCTGACGGATGAGGCAGCGGTTCTCTCCCACCACGGGCATGATGTCCGCAATGGTGCCCAGGGCCACCAGGGGCCCGTATTCCGCCAGCACCGCGTCCACCCGGTCCGGTCCCTCCAGGGCGCAGACCAGCTTGAAGGCCACACCCACCCCGGCCAGGCCTTTGAAGGGGTAGGGGCAGCTGCGCTTCTGCGGATCCACCACCGCCGCGGCGGCGGGCAGCTCCGGCAGACATTCGTGGTGATCCGTGATCACCATATCGATCCCCAGGTCCCTGGCCAGCTCCGCCTGGGCGCAGGCGGTGACGCCGCAGTCCACGGTGATCAGGAGAGTGACCCCTTCCCGCCGGATGCTCCGCAGGGCTTCCTCCGTGATGCCGTAGCCCTCCGTCAGCCGTTCCGGGATGTAGGTGAGACAGCGGAGCCCCTGCTTCTGCAGCCAGGAGGTCATGAGGGCGGAGGCGGTGAGCCCGTCCACGTCATAATCCCCGTAGACCGCCACCTTCTCCCCGGCTTCCACCGCCCTGCGGATGCGCGCCACCGCGGGGGCCATATCCTCCAGCAGCATGGGATCCTGAAGGAGGCCCGTATCCTCCCGAAGGAATTCCTCCGCTTCCCGAGGACCGGTGAGCCCCCGGGATGCGAGAAGCGCGGCAGACAGCCTCCCGCAGCAGCCGGACCGATATATGGTCTCCGCCGCTGCAGGGTCGTAGGTGCCGACCTGCCATCCGCCGAATGCTCTCATTCCGGGACTCCTTTCTCTGAATACTACTCCGCCGCCTGGGACCAGGGGAAACGTACATGCGCGCCCGCCTCGTCATACACCGTCCAGCTCCGCAGAAGGAAGAACAGGACGATCCCCAGGATGACCAGGACGACGGCCGCGCGCAGGATTCCTGCGACGACCGCGCCGAAGCCTGGTTTCTTCTTATATACTTTGGGCTTCATCCCCGGCTTTCCACTTCCCCGATCTTCGCCACCCGCCGGGCGTGGCGGCCTCCCTCAAAGGGGGTATCCAGGAAGGTGTCCATGATCTTTTCCGCCAGGCCGGGACCCACCACCCGGGCGCCCATGGCCAGGATGTTGGCGTCGTTGTGCCGCCGGGTGAGCTCTGCGGAGTAGCAGTCCCCGCAGAGGGCACAGCGGATGCCCTTGATCTTGTTGGCGGTGATGGACATGCCGATGCCGGTACCGCAGATCAGGATCCCCCGGTCGCAGCGGCCTTCCGCCACCGCCCGGGCGGCGGGTTCGCCGAAATCCGGATAATCGCAGCTCTCCGGCGAAAAAGTGCCGAAATCCTCATATTCCAGGCCCCGCTCCCGCAGATGGGCCATCATTTCCTGCTTCAGTTCAAAGCCGCCGTGGTCGCTGGCAATGGCGATCAAGGGGATCATCTCCTTTATGGATAATGGACCGGGCAGACCCGGAGAAATGCGAATATTTATAGATATTATAGTATACCATAGGACTTCTGCAAAGCGCAAGAGAATTGCAACAAAAATGATGGGAAACAAACATGGGAGACCGGGTATCCGGCGGGAAGCCGCAGAAATCGGAACAGAGGGTTGTCAGGATTTGTAATGTACGCTATACTCAAAGAAAAACGCTCCGGAGGAGCGAAAGGAGAGTCCATGAAGATCTTATGGAGACTCGGCCGGGAGGCGATCCGGTACAGAACCCTGTATGTCATCGCCATCCTGTCCACCTTCTGCCTCACGGGGGTGAATCTGGCGGCCCCCAGGGCCCTTTCCGCCATGACGGGCATCGTAGCCCGGGGGGTGGACCGGCCCGCCCTCAGTCAGATCTGGGGGCTCACCGCCATTCTGGCCATCCTGTACCTGCTGCGGGTGGCCTTCCGGTACATGAGCAACTACCTGGCCCACAAGGCGGCCTGGTATCTGGTGGGGGACATGCGCACCCGCACCTATGACAAGCTGGAGCGGATGCACCTGGGCTATTTTCACGATAAGCAGACCGGCGACCTCATGAGCCGGGTGGTGAACGATACCCGGGATTTCGAGCTGCTCTACGCCCATATCATCCCGGAGACCGCCACCAACCTGGTGACCTTCCTGGGGGTGCTCATCGTCCTGCTCACCATCAACTGGAAGCTGGCCCTGATCACCTGCGCCCCCATCCCCCTGATCCTCCTGTCCGGAGTGATCTTCTCCAAAAAGGTGCGGCCCTATTTCCGCCTCTCCCAGAAGAAGACCGGCGAGCTGAACGGCAAGCTCCAGGACAACCTCTCCGGCCTGCACGAGATCCAGTCCTTCGGAAGGGAGGACTATGAGACGGAGCGGGTGAACGAGAAGAACTTCGAGCATGTGCGGGCCCAGCTCACCGCCCTGAATCTCAGCGCCATTTTCCATCCCTCCGTGGAGTTCATCTCCTCCATCGGCACCATCCTGGTGGTGGCCTTCGGCGGCCTCCTGGCGTATCGGGAGGGGCTGAAGGTGGAGGACGTGGTGGCCTTTGTCCTGTATCTGAGCCTGTTTTACGCTCCCGTCTCCGGTCTGGCGAACCTGCTGGAGAGCATGCAGCAGGCCCTGGCGGGGGCGGAACGCGTCATCGCCATCCTGGACGCGCCCCTGGAGATCGTGGACAAGCCCGGGGCGACGGAGCTGAAGGACGTACAGGGGAGCATCGAGTTCCGGAACGTGGATTTCTCCTATATCGACGGCCTGCCGGTGCTGAAGGACGTATCCTTTCAATGCGAACCCGGAAAGATGCTGGCCCTGGTGGGACCCACGGGGGTGGGGAAGACCACCCTCACCCAGCTCATCTCCCGGTTCTACGAGCCCCAGAGCGGGAGCATCCTCATCGACGGGCAGGATATCCGGGACGTGACCATCGAGAGCCTCCGGCGCTGCATCTCCCCCGTGCTCCAGGATACCTTCCTGTTCAACGGCACCATTGCGGAAAACATCGGCTATGCGGTGCCCGAGGCCACGGAGGAGGAGATCCGGGCCGCCGCCGTTGCCGCCAACATCCATGAGGATATCCTGGCCATGCCCCAGGGGTACGAGACCCAGGTGGGGGAGCGGGGACTCCGCCTCTCCGGCGGCCAGAAGCAGCGGGTGGCCATCGCCCGGGCCATCCTGCGGAAGAGCCCCATCATCATCCTGGACGAGGCCACCGCCTCCGTGGACGTGGAGACGGAGCGGCAGATCCAGACCGCCATCGCGGGCATCGCCGGGCAGAGGACCATCGTGGCCATCGCCCACCGGCTTTCCACCATCCGCAACGCGGACATGATCCTGGTGATCGAGGACGGACGGGTGACGGAGTGCGGCACCCATGCGGAGCTGGTGGCCCTGGGGGGCAGCTACGCGAGGATGGACCGGATCCAGGCCAGCGCCGCCGGCGGCATCGCCTGATCCCGGGACAGAGACGAAACAAAAACGAAGAATTGCGGATCCTGCTTATCCCGAAGGGACGCCGCAATTCTTCCTTTTTTTATTCTTTTTTCGGAGTCATTCCACGACCAGTTCGTCCCCGGCCCAGCGGAGGCGGGCGTTCAGCCCGGCCTCGGCGGTGATCCGCCGGAGATAGTCCGCCGTAGCCCGGCCCTTTTCGTCGCAGCCGTGGACGCAGGGGGCCCCGTCCTTCTCCACCAGCATGGGCACCAGGCGGTATTCCGCGATCTTCCCCTCCCGGATGATGAGTTTGGCGCAGGCGCAGTGGACGCTGTCCGGGTGGAAGGGGTAGGTGGGGTATTCCGGGTCCGGCACGAAGCCGAAGCGCTCCACCCGCTTCTTCACCCATTCCGCGTTGTGGCTGGTGGCGGTGTCCTTCACCTGCCCCTTGTACAGGGGAGAGAGCTGGGGGGTATACATGATGAAGTTGTTCAGCCCGTGGTATATGGCCCGGCCCTTGTACATCTCCAGCCCGTGGAGGATATGGGAGTGGGTGCCGATCACCGTATCCGCGCCGTTGTCCACGGCCATATGGCTGATGAGGGTCTCATATTCCCCCAGCCGGGCCACCTGGTGGACATAGCCCTTGTGGAAATAGGCGATGAGGATATCGCATTCCGCCTTCGCCGCGGCGATCTGCGCCGCCATCCGGTGCAGGCTCGCCGGGTCCGGAAAATTCCGGCCCAGGAACTCTCCTTCCAACCGGAGGGGCTTTTTCAGGGACCAGATATCGTTCTCCAGCCGCCCCGGGTCTTCCTCCTCCAGGGGAACATAGGCCCGGATGAAGTTAACATAAGATGTGCCGCCCCGGGTCTCCGAGGCGAAGCTCATCTTCGGACCCACGGCGTTCCAGGCCAGGACCCCCACCCGGACCCCGTTCTTCTCCACGAAGGCGGGCTTATCCGCCTCCGCCAGGGTCAGGCCGCCGCCGCAGGCGGCGATCCCGTGATGGCGGCACCAGTCCAGGGTGTCCCGCACCCCGTCCTCTCCCAGGTCGTAAAAATGATTCCCAGAGAGGGTGACCAGGTCGATCCGCCCCTTCAGAGGGGCCAGGGCCGCGGTGGTCCGGTCCGGTCCCGCCGCCTCCGTCTCCTTCGCCACGAAGGGCTCCTCCAGCTGGATCATCCGCAGGTCCGCCGAGGCCAGGAGCGGGTCCACCCCCCGGAACATCCATTCGCAGTTCACGCCGATGCTGGTATCCCCGCCGAATACCAGGGTAAGATCCCCCTTGGCCATATGGTTTTCCTCCCGCCGTTTTTCTTTATGGTAGTCTTCTTTCGCCGGACTTGTCAATGGTCCGGATGCTGGGGTATACTATAAGGAAAGAAAAGGAGAAGAAAAAGGAGGGATGTCCATGCTGCGGGAATGCGCCCTGGAAAACCCGGCCTTCCTGGAGCTGTACCGGATCTGGAAGGACCGGGGAGCGGAGGCGGCCGCCGCCCATCGTGCCAGGGGCGGCAGAGTGGTGGGCTGCCTGGGAGCGGACGTGCCGGAGGAATACCTGCTGGCGGGCGGGCTGCTGCCCATCCGCATCGCTCCGGATCCCGGGAGCGGTCTGGAATACGCGGACCGGTACCTGGAGGCCTGCTTCGACCCCATGGTGCGGAGCCAGTTCGACCGGATCGTGCGGCCGGGGGAAAAGCCCTGGGATTATCTCGCCGTGTCCAACTCCACGGACGTGTTGGTGCGGACCTACCTCTATCTCCGGGAGCTGCGGCGCACGGAGCCGGACTCCCCGGTGCCGGATACGGCCTTTATCGACTGGCTTTTTACCCCCTCTCCGAAATTCCGGCGGTATAACGAAGCCCGGGCGGAAGAATTCCGGAAAAAGGCAGAGCAGTGGGCGGGAAAGCCCATCACGGACGAGGATGTCCGGGAGGCCATCCATACCCTGAACGGCCAGCGCTCCGCCATGGGCCGCATCTATGGCCTGCGGCAGGCCCGGGAGCCGCGTATCAGCGGCACGGAGGCCCTGGTGATCGCCGGGGCGGGCTTCTATATGGACCGGGGCCTGCACCGGGATCTTGTCAACGCCGTCGCGGTCGAGGCGGCGGCCTGGCCCGTCCTCCAAGGGCCGAGGCTGTACGTCAGCGGAACGGAGCAATATGATCTGACGGTGTATTCCGGCCTGGAAGAGGCCGGAGCGGTGATCGTGGGGGAGGACCAGGACTGCGGTCAGCGGTACTATGAGCGGCTCACGGACCGGGAGAGCCCCCCGGAGGAGGCCGTCGCCGCCCGGTATATCCGCCGCGTCCCCTCCCCGAAAAAGGCCACCGTCTCCCGGCGGGTGGAGGCCCTTTGCTGCGAAGCGGAGGAAGCCGGGGCCGCGGGCGTCGCCGTATTCATGGACTGGTTCGAAGAGGCCGCCAGCTGGGATTTCCCGGAGGAGAAGGCTGCCCTGGAGGCCATTGGCATCCGGGCGGCGGAATTCTGCAAGCTGCCCTACCCGGCGGACCGGGACGAGACGCTTCCGGCCAGGCTGGAGGCCTTTGTGGAGGAATTGAAGGGAGGGGCGGCAAATGGCTGAGGAACGCAGGGCGGTGAAGACCCTGAAAGCGGCCCAGGAATCCGGGGCCTACCAGAAGGAATGGTTCCGCTCCCTCCACGGCCGGGTCGCGGCGGGGGAGGATTTCGCCTACCTGAACGCGGACGTGCCCATGGAGATCTTCCGGGCCATGGACATCCCCTTCTGCGT
>CAMZJG010000039.1 GCA_947307505.1 uncultured Clostridia bacterium
ACCTCACCTATCGGGAGATGCCCTGGGGGGAGGTATACGATACGAATTTCAAGGGGCGCTGTCTGAGCCGCCTGTGCCGGATGTACGGCGCGGCGCCGGAGCGGTTTTCCGCCGCCTGTCTGACCCTGGGAGGCCTGGAGGTGGAGAGCAGCGGTCTGGGCTATGCCCTGGAATTCCTCCCGGGCCTCTGGCTCCGCTTTTTCCTGTGGGAGGGGGACGAGGAATTCCCCGCCTCCGCCCAGATCCTGTTTTCGGATAATTTCCCCGCGGTGTTCTCCGCGGAGGATCGGGTCGTGGTCTGCGAATACGTCATCGGAAAAATGAAAAGCATCGGCTGATGAATACTGCCCGGGCATCGGACTGCCCGGGCAGATATAAAAAGGAGAACGAGATGAAAGGACGGGGCAAGGGTTTCCTGGCCGCGGGAGCGGGTCTGGTGCTGGGCAGCTTCGTGGGCCTGACGGGCTATGCGGTCCTGGATCTGCTCATCAAAACGGGAATGGACCGGCAGGAGCCCAGGCTGCTCCGGGGCATGGAGACCCGCATCAGCGGGGCCCGGGGAGGAGCGGACTACGCCGCCGCCCTGGAGGAGGCCATGGCCGCCCAGAAAAAGCGGGTGACGGAGCCGGTGGAGATCACCGCCCGGGACGGTACCCGGCTGGCGGGCCACTGGGCGCCGGTGAAGGATCCCAGGCGGGCCGTCCTGGCGGTCCACGGCTGGCGGGGAGACTGGACCCAGGCCTTCGGCATGATGGCGGATTTCCTGGAGGACCGGGGCTGCAGCGTACTGTACATAGACCAGCGGGGCACCAACGGCAGCGAAGGAGAATACATCGGCTTCGGCCTGCTGGAGCGGCTGGACTGCGCGGACTGGCTGAACTGGCTGGCGGAGCGCTGCCCCGGCCTTCCCCTGTATATGATGGGCATGTCCATGGGCGGGACCTCCGTCCTCATGGCGGCGGGGGAGCCGCTGCCGGAGACCCTTCGAGGCATCGTGGCCGATTCCGCCTTCACCTCCCCCAAGGCGATCCTGGAGCACGTCGCCCGGAGCAATCTCCATCTGCCCTTCGGGATCACGGCCCGGGCGGCGGAGTCCGCCTTCCGGCGGAAGCTGGGAACAGCGGCGGATTCCTGCAGCACCGTGGAGACCCTGAAAAAATGCCGGATCCCCGTGCTCCTGGTCCACGGAGGCAGGGACCGCTTCGTTCCCCCGGACATGGCCTTTGAGAATTACCGGGCCTGCGCCGGTCCCAGGAGGCTCTTCTTCGTGCCGGGAGCGGACCATGTGGGCTGCTGGTTCACGGACGGGGAGGGCTACCGCCGGGCGTTGACGGACCTGTGGCGGGAATACGACAATGTGCCGGATGCGGCGGCGGAATCTCCGGCGAAAACAGAATGAAGGGAAAGAAAGAAAAAGAGCTGCCCGATCGGGCAGCTCTCGGTGTTTTTTCAGGGAGGTTTTCTGGGATCCGCCGCTTTATACCGTGATGGTTTCGGTGATCCGGTCGCCGCAGGCTTCCAGCAGATCCTTGCCCGCCGCCACGCACACCGCGTCGTCCCCGGCGATGTCCTCCAGGATCCCCGCCAGGGCCAGCAGGTCCTCCGGGGTGGTGTGGATCAGGGCGGCGTAGCGCCGGTCCATCTCCTCCTGGGCGATCCCCAGGAAGCGGCGGGTCTCCGCCGCGGAGATCTTCTCCTCCGGGGTGCGCAGGGGATCCAGGGTGGAAACGGAGCTGAGGATGAAGCCGGTGAGGTCGGGGGAGGCGGCGCAGAACTGCCGCAGGAACTCCGGCGCCCGGGCGATCACCCCCAGGGAGCGGACGGGCTGAGGATCCCGGTAGGTGTAGAAGGCGGCGTCCCCGGTATCCCGGCCGATGAAGCCGCAGCCGTAGGCCCCGCCCTGGACCCGGATCTCGTTCCACAGGTACATATAGTTCAGCACATTGGCCAGCACGGGGATGCTGCCGCTGTACTTCCTTCCGTGGAGGGCGAAGCTGGTGCCCATGACGGCGAAGCCCACCTGAGCGGGGATCACGATGCCCTCCCGGCGGACGCCGAGAAGGGGATAGGAAACCTCGGGGGCGGGGACGGCGCCGCAGGCCGGGATGAGGCTGAGAAAACGGTCCAGAGCGGCGTCCCCGAAGGCTTCGGAGACGGACACCGTCAGCCGTTCCCGGCTGACCAGCCGCTTCGCCAGACCGGCCATATCCGCCAGCAGGGCTTTCAGGCCCTCCTCCCCGGCGTTCAGGGTCTTGTCCAGCCATTGGAGGAAGGTGACGCCGCCGATGGCTTCTCCGGCCGCTCCGTGGGCGGTCTGGTAACTGAGGGCGCGGGTGATGGCGTAGTTGATCCCGTTCCCCGCCAGGGTCATCTTGGCGGCGACGGAGGCCTGCTGCATCACGTCCCGCAGAAGGTCCGCATCCTCCCACAGGGTCTCGGTGAGGAGCTCGGCCAGGAGCTCGGCCGCTTTTTCTCCCAGCTCCGCCAGGCAGGCGGCGGAGACGGAAAGCATCACCCGGCAGTGCAGGGGATCGGAACCGGGCAGAACGGAGGGGACGAAGCTCACCCGGCCCAGGATATTCTTGATCTCCAGAGGCAGGGCGGACCGGCTGTGCTTCTTCGTGGCCATGCTTCCCAGCACCTGGCACATCATGGCCAGCTTGCTCAGCTCCTCCGGCGTCAGGTCGGAGGCCAGGAAGTGGGCCCGGAGGAAGGCGATGCCGCTGCCGACGGTGTGCTTCATCACGGGAACGCCGGCCTTGTCCGTCTCGGTCATCTCCAGAGGTTCCGGCTTCTCCGCCAGATCCTCCAGCTTCAGCATAGGGATGGAGGCCAGGGCCTCGGGACTGTCCGGCGTCTGCTGCCAGAGACGGAGGTTTTCCGCCTGATCCTTCTGCCGGGCCTTGTCCGCCTCGGTCCAGCGGCCGCTCTCCGCCTTGACCCGAGCCGCTTCCTTTGCCCGCTTTTCTTCTCCCAGGGTACGGGAGGGGACCAGGACCACGGTGACGGTGTGGGCGTCCTCCAGGAAGAATTCCCGAAGCAGCTTCTCAAAGAGACCGCTTTCCAGCCCGGCCTCCAGGGCTTTCAGGGCGGGCTCCGCGATCAGAGCGTCCGCCGGGTCGCCGCCGTACAGCCAGGTATCCAGCATGGTCACGGCCTCCAGCAGGCTCCTGGGGGCCCAGCCCCCCTCCCGGTCCCGCTTGTTGAAGGCGTAGCGGTGGAAGCAGGCGGAGAGCCGGTCCTTGTCCAGCCCCTCCTCCGCCAGCTTCGTCAGGGTATCCCGCAGGATCTTCCGCAGGGCTTCCAGATTCTCCTGCTCCGTATTCATGGCGATCCAGGAGAGGACCGCCTGCTGCACGCCGCTGTCCAGCTCCAGGGTGAAGTCCTGGGCGAGACCGCTGTCCAGCACCGCCCGCTTCAGGGGCGCTTCGTTGTCTCCCGCCAGATAATCCGTCAGCACGGCGGCGGCAAAGAGCTTTTCCGTTTCGTCGTAGGCGCCGATGAGCTTCGTGGCGCCGATGAGGGCGCGCTTTTCGGGATTTTCCTCCGGGCCGATCTCATAGGGGATCACCCGGGTGACCGCCGGCACCGGCTCCTGCATGGGAATGGGGAAATCCGCTTCCTGGCGGGTAAAGGCGGAGAGGAAGGAATCGATCTTTTTCAGCACCGGCTCCAGATCCACGCTGCCCACCAGAGAGATGCGGGAGTTGGAGGGGTGGTAGTACTTCCGGTGGTTCGCGATGAACTGCTCATAGGTCAGGTCGGGGATGCAGGCGGGATCCCCGCCGGAGTTGAAGCGATAGCAGTTGTCGGGGCAGAGGAGGGCGTTGGTCTCGTGGGCCATGACGCTCATGGGGGAGGCCATGCTGCCCTTCATCTCGTTGAACACCACGCCCTGATAGCCGATCTGATCCCCTTCCCCCTCGTACCGCCAGCCCTCCTGACGGAAGATCTCCGGCTTATGGTAGATGGCGGGGTGGAGCACGGCGTCCAGATAAACGTCCATCAGGTTGAGAAGATCCTGATCGTTCCGGGTGCTCACGGGATAGACGGTCTTGTCCGGGAAGGTGAGGGCGTTGAGGAAGGTCTGCACGGAGCTTTTCAGCAGCTCCACGAAGGGCTCCTTCACCGGATACCTGTCCGAGCCGCAGAGCACCGAATGCTCCAGGATATGGAATACGCCGGTGGAATCCTCCGGGAGGGTCTTGAAGGCAATGGAGAAGGCCTTGTTCTCGTCCGGCCGGTCCAGCCAGCAGAGCTTGGCCCCGGTGCCCAGATGTTCCATTTCCACCAGGCGGGCCTTCAGCTCCTCCAGGGGGCGGATACGCTTCACCTGAAAACCTTGGATCACGTCGTTCAGCTGCATGGTCAGTACTCCTGTTCATAATTGTCCCCGGGCCAGTCCCGGCCCGGGGCATGGTTTATGGAAAAAGTGTATCATGCGCCTCCGCCCTTGTCAACGCGGGGAAGGAGGGTCAGATCCACATTTTGTTGATCTTCATCACATCGCTGTTTTCCATGTATTCACGGAGATAGATCTCGCAGAGCTCCTCCATGGTGCAGTCCCCCTCGTTGTTTTCCAGCATGATGGTGATGACCCGGGTGGGGATCAGGATATCCGCGTTTTTCATGTTGGCGCTGTGGGACCGGGCCAGAGCGCCGACGATCTTCCGGATATCCGCCTGGCCGAAGACCACTTTATAGTAAGCGGCCTCATCCTCCCGCCGCCGGGAGAAGCTGCGGTTATGGAGGACCCGGATCACCGTGGCGATGCCGAAGGTGATGGGCAGGATCAGACTGAGGGGGATCCAGGGAGGCAGCCGGGTGAGGAAGCCGTAAAAATCGTTCCAGCCCCCGTTTTCCTCTCCGATCACGACCACCATGATATAGTACAGGGCGGAATAGACCGCCACCGGGATCAGGGCCAGGAGGGAATCCGCAAAGGACAGGCGCTTCTCGCTCATAAAGAAGCAGAAGGCTGCGAAGGCCAGGACCGGGCAGACGCCGTGGAGGAAGAAGCGGGAGCCGGAGAAGATCAGCACGAAGCCCTTCACCGGGGCCAGGATGAACAGTGAGATGAGGAAGGTGAGGGCCACCGCCGTGACCCCGGCGTAGACCAGGACGACGATCCACCGGGGCATATGGTAGTTGTGCGTCCGAAGCCCGTCCAGGGTATAGGGGATGACCATGGCCATGGCCGCGGCGGCCAGAATGTTGGAATTCACCGTGAACATGCAGAAGGTACGCAGACCCATGTGGTCGAAATTCTCGTCGTGCTGAGTCGTCAGGTTCATGGTCACGCCGATGCAGACGCAGACGACCACGCATAAAGCGCTGAACAGGGCGAACAAACATTGCCGCCGGGTGTTCTTCATGACTCTGTCCACTTGTGCATACTCCCTTCCGCGTGTCGGATTTTTATACATTATAGCACAGAAAAACGGTAAAAGCAAAGAAAATGCCGGTCTGCAGGCCGGACTCCGAAGTATGACGGAATGTTCTCAAAATAATGGAGAAAATGTTGCCGGAAGCTCTTGCCAATTCCGGCTAAAGACGATATAATGCAGACGTTGGCATCTTTGACAAATCGGGGATGTCCAACACTTGTTTATTTGTCTGAAATTACCGCCTCTTCTCTTCGCGAGCCGATCCTCAACGGAACCCCCCCGCGGAAAGGGGCGGCGGTCTTTTTGGGAAGTTAATCAATATTTTTGAAAAGGAGAAGAAGTATGAAAACTGGCAGAAAACTCTTGTCCCTCCTGCTGGTGCTGATCCTGGCGGTCTCGCTCATGAGCGGAGCCTTCCTGGTGAGCGCCGCAGAAGGCCCGTTCGAGGCGGACACTGCCCTCCAGAACGGCAGGGAGTACGTCATCGTCACCGAGTCCGACGGCAAGTATTTTGCTCTGAATAAGGGCGAGAGCGGTCTCGATGCAGTGGAAGTTACCGTCGCGGACGGGCAGATCGCTGATGCACCGGATACCGCTGTGTGGGTCGCCCACGTGGACGAGACCACCACAGTGGAAAGCCTGGCTAGTCCCGGCAGTTACATCTTTGCCGGTTCCGGCGGTTTCATGACATACACCGGCGGCCGTGCCTTCGATTATGACGCAGAGACCCAGACCATAGCTCTCCATGGCGGCAAGTACTACATGACCTTTGACGGCGCAGCCTTTGATCAGGGCACTGAGGATCAGGCCTGCAAGGTCTCGATTTTCGGCCGCGGCGAGGTCGTCGTCGAAGAGGAAAAGGAAAAGGTCGTCTATCCCGAGCCCGAGACCATTGTCAAGGATGCCAAAAAGAATGCGGACGGCTCCATCAACCTGGCCTTCACCTCCGACGTCCACTATGACGGCAAGAACCTGAATCTGAAGACCTGGCTGGAGGCCGCTGAAGCCGATGTGGGCTATATCGACAGCATGGGCTTCTGCGGTGACATGGGTTCCGCTTATGCCTCCTCCGCCGACGCTTTCTGGCAGTGGACCGGGGAGATCATGGACTACATGGACAGCCAGATCGCCGAGGGCAAGGTGGGCGACGCCGTTTACACCCACGGCAACCATGAATGGTTCCCCTCCGCCGGCGGAAACTATGCGGACAACTACGATAAGTACGATGCCGCAAAGCGCCTGATGCAGGTAGGCGAGGCGGTCCGCACCGAAGACTACATCATCTACTGCTTCGGCAGCGGCGAAATCGCCAAGACCTACAGCTACGACTACGACGATGCGGATATCGCCGAGCTGGCGGAATACCTGAAGACCGCCCCCACCGATATCCCCATCTTCATCCTGACCCATTTCCCCATCCACTATTGGAACGCCGTTGATCCGACCTCCGGCCGTGCCGAAGAACGGTACATGAAGAATGCTGCCGCCCTTATCGACGTGCTGAATGCCCATGACAACCTCGTGGTGCTGTGGGGCCACAACCACTCCAATTTTGACGACTTCTACTATGACCCCAAGTTCCCCGGGGATGAGATCGTCACCGGTCCCGAGGGCACAGCGGTAAAGCTCAACTTTACTTACCTGGCCGCAGGCTGCACCGCCGACACCGAGTACACCGGCCCCGAGGCCGGCAGCGCCGCCACTCTGAACAAGGGCCTGGTGGTCACCATCGGCGCCGACAAGAAGCTCTCCTACACGTACTATACCATCGATGGCGCGAAGATGGCCATGGAATCTCCCTGGCTGGTACGCTTCCGTGATGGCGTAAAGTATCAGTTCCTGGATACCCAGTACATTGCCGACGGCGGCACCGCGAAGCTCCCCGAGGTTCCGGTGTTCGACGGCTACGTGTTCACCGGCTGGTACTACTGGGATGACTGCACCGCCATCCCCTTCGACGAGAGCACGCCCATCAGCCAGAACCTGCTGGTCACCGCGGGCTTCCGCTATGACACGGGCCTGAGCACCGACAATGTTTATATCACCATCCAGTTGGCCGATGGCATTGCCGTAGGCAAATCCGGCGCCCCCATCCTAATGTATCCCGTGCCTTACTATAAGGGCATCACCGGTGTGAAGGCCATTCAGGCTCTCCAGGATGCCGAGTGCGAAGATGCCACTACCGTCGCCTCCAAGGGCTACGGCTATGTGGGCGGCGTCTGGGGCCTTGATACGGAGAACACCTGGCTCATGGCCACCAACTCCTCCAACGGCTATGTTTCCGCTACCACCGCCCTAGAGGCCGGCAACTGCTATTACATCATCACATACGCCGATGAGGCCGACCGTCGCTCCGCCAGCTTCCTGAAGCCATTCGCTGCGGAGGCCGATGCGGGTGAGGCCGTCGCTTTCGAAGCTGCCTATTGGTACTTCAACGAGTCCAACAAGTATGAAGTCCGCGCCTTGGACGGGGACGTGTACGTCGGCAAGAGCCTGGATGGCCTGAAGGACACCGGCGTGGACGCCGTGGACGGAGCCTT